>NZ_JBEZZB010000139.1:0-27931 GCF_040638955.1 Actinoplanes sp. NPDC024001 | reverse complement strand
CTTCCGCCGCCGCTGCCTTCAACGATCCCGTGACTCCCACTACCGCAAACGACTCAGCACGCTCGGAAGCTACGAACCGCCGTAGCAGTATTAGGCCACGGCTGGGCGGGGGTTCGGTGGGGGCGGGGGTGGGTCGCGGGACCGGAAGGGTGAGCCCGGCGGTCGCGCTGGGGCCTGGAGTGGCTGGGAGAGCGCGCGTGGATTCGGGGGTGTGCTAGCTCGTACGAGAAAGGGGTTATCGGGTGCGCAAGCGGGCGACGGCAATGACCACGATGATGGCCAGGGTGGTCGCGAAAGCGACCGGGTAGAGCCAGAAGCGGCCGGTGAGCAGGCAGAGGATCAGCAGGGCGCCGTAGTAGGGAACGCCTATGGCGAGGCCGGTGAGCGCGCCGCGGCGGACGTAGGCGGGGTCGTCGGGGCGGGCGAGAGGCGGTTGGTTGTTGGTCTTGCGGCTGGACCAGGAGATGAACGGGATGAGCAGGGCCCAGATCACGCCGTAGAGGGCGGACACGGCGATGATCAGGGGGATGGGGTCACCGCGGTCGAGGTAGAGGCGGAACGGGAACCAGGCGAGGCCCATGAGCACGGACAGCACGGCGAAGCGGGCCGGTGGGCCGCCCAGGCGGACCGGCCAGGTGGTCTGCGGGGAGGTTTGTTCGACCATGGCCGATGCCTTTCCCCGGCGGGCCGTCAGTCAAGCGTCTCCGGCACGTGGGCGGCGGCGAGCTGGCCGAAGACTGACCAGCCGAGCGATTCGTAGAGGCCGCGGCCCTGCTCGGTGGCGGCGAGCACGCCGGTGTGCAGGCCTAGATCGGCGGCGTGAGCGGCGAGCGTGTGCATGATCGCGCTGCCGAGCCCGCGGCGTCGGTGTGCGGCGTCGGTCTCCACCTGGTCGATGACACCGACCTCGCCGGCCGGAGCGAGCCGGCCCCACGCGGCGAGCGCGTCGTCGCCGTCGCGGATCTCGGCGATCGCGACCGGGCCGTCGGAGACGACCCGCACCCGGTAGGGCGCCGGCGGCGCCCCACGCTCGGCGGGGGTGAACGGGGCGCTCATCAGGTAGGCCGTGTCGGCCATGACCCACGCCGGCGGCAATGCCGCCCGCAACCGGTCCGGATCGCCGGCCACCTTGATCCACGTGCCCGGTGCCGCAGCCCGGCTGCCCAGCTCGGCCAGGATCTGCTCGTCATGGCCGCTCAGCACATAGCGCACCCGATGGTTCGGCAGCCCGACCGCGATGCGCCACCCGCCGGGAACCGGCTCCGGATCGGCGGTGGAACGGCACCGCGCCCAGCCGTGCACCCACCCGCCCACGAGATCCACCATGCCGCCGATGATCGACAGTGACGCCTGGGATGCGCAAGTCGCGTACGCTCGCCGCCGTGACGGAACGGCCTTTCGGACGGCCCTGGGTGGGCGCAGCGCTGGCGGCTGTCCCGCACGTGATCCTGCTCGCCTGGATGGCGCTGCTGGTCGCCCAGTCGTCCGGCACCGACCGGGTCTACGCGAGCCTGATCGGCCTCATGGAGCTCTACGTCGTGCCGTTCGCGCTGGTCGCCGCGTTGATCACCCGGTTCGTGCCGGCGGTCCGCGGCTGGGCGTGGCCGATCGCCGGCACCACCGTCGCCGGCGCTCTGCTGGTCTTCTGCGTCGCGATGATCGTCGCTCAGGAGGGCACCTGGGCCTGACCGCGGCACAACGACGCCGCCGGCCGTTGCGGGGGACAACGGCCGGCGGCGTGGTTTGTTCAGCGGTTGTGCTGCCGCGGTCCGGGGACGGCGGGCCAGAAGCCGCTGTTCGGCATGTTGTTGCGCATCGCCCGGTAGTACTGGAAGGCGACGGAGGTGCCCGGGCGCAGGTCGACGGTGAAGAAGTCGCTGCCTGCCCCGCGGATCACGCCGGGCATGGCCTCCTGCAGGGCGGTGTTCTGCCGCTGCCCCGCGACCCGGCCGGCGGGCAGGGCGGGCGGGACCGAGACGAACACCCGTACGCTCGGCTGGTTGCGGCGGATGCGCTGCAGCAGCGTGGTCATCCGGCGGGTGACCGCGTCAGCGGTCGCGCCGCGCATGATGTCGGCCGAGCCGGCGTTGAGCAGGATGACGTCCGGCTGGTATGCCGCCTGCAGTTTGGTGATGTTGCGGTCCACGTCGTCGACGGTCCAGCCCCGGTGCCCGTCGTGGTCGAAACCGGCGACCGGGCCGTTCGTCACGCTGCCCACCCAGCGGTGGTTCAGCCCGTGCGGCTCGGCGCCGCGGCGCAGCAGCGAGTCCAGCTCGGTGCGGTAGCCGCCGGCGGCGATGCCGTCACCCACGGCGAGCATCCTGTACGTCGGCTTGCCGCAGTAGGGCAGCGCCTTGAACCGGTAGCCCCGCGCGGTCAGCAGCGGCAGCAGCCGCTTGAAGGCGCCGAGCTGCCCGGTGGCGCCGGCCCGCTCCGCGTGCAGGGTCACCATCGCGCCGTCGAAGACCTGCTTCTGCACCTCCGCGACGATCCGGTCCGGGTCGGTCCAGGCGGCCGGGACGAACACCTGCCGCTTGTCGGTGGGGTCCATCACCGACAGGGTCTGGCGCAGACCGAGCCGCTTGCCGGCCTGCTCGATGGCGGGGGAGGTGGCCCAGCCCGGCGGGCGCCAGCAGTTGCTGACGTACGGCTGCAGCGCCGCCTGAGCCTTCGCCAGCTGCTGGTGCACCTCGTGGCTGCGCAGGCGCGGCAGCGACTTGTGGCCGTACGTGTGGTTGCCGATCACGTGCCCCTCGGCGGCGGCCCGCGCCACCAGGTCGGGCCGCTGCTCGCCGTTGACACCGACGTAGAACAGGGTCACCTTGGCGTCGTAGGCGGCCGCCGCGTCCAGCAGCTCGGCGGTCCCGGCCCCGGGCCCGTCGTCGAACGTGAAGTACACGGTCTTCGGCGAGGCGGCCGCGGCCGCCGGTACGGCCGTGCCGGCACCGGTCACGCTGATCATCGCTGCCGCAGCCGCTGCGGCCGCCCGCCACCACCTAGGAGTCATGCCCGTGTCAGTCGGTTCCGGGGCGCCCCCGTTTAGCCGGCGGGCGGGTGCACTCCGGGTGCGGCTGACACGGGCCGCGGGTCAATCCTCCCGGTCGCCGGAGCCCGGTTCGGACATGCCGCGGTGCATGCGTGCCTTGACCGTCTCCGGGGTGACCTTGGCCGCGCCGGCCATCAACCGGTTGGTGACCGACCCGGCGACCACGTGGTCCTTGCCCTTCATCAGCGCCTCGAAGCCCTGCTTGGCGACCTGCGCCGGGTCGTCCTTGCTGTCGCTGGCGCCGACCCGGGTGTCCTGCATGCCGGCCCGGTCGAAGAAGTTGGTGTCGGTGGGGCCGGGCATCAGGGCGGTGACCGTCACGCCGCTGTCCTTGAGCTCCTCGCGCAGCGCCTCGGAGAAGGAGAGCAGGAACGCCTTCGACGCGGCGTAGACCGCCTCGAACGGGCCCGGCTGGGTCGCCGCGATCGACGAGGTGAACAGGATCCGGCCCGCGCCGCGGGCCACCATGTCGCGCACGGCCAGCTTGGCGAGGTGCACCGAGGACCGTACGTTGAGGTCCACGATCCTCAGGTCGGTGTCCAGGTCCGACGTGGCGAACGGGCCGCCCTGCCCGATGCCGGCGTTGATCGCGATCGCGTCGAGCGGCCGGCCGGTGGCGCTGACCTGGGCGTAGAACCGCTCGACGCCCTCGGGGGTGGACAGGTCGACGTCGACCGCTTCGATCACGTCGAAGCCGTTCTCGGTGAACTGCTTGGCCAGTTCGAGGCCGATTCCGCTGGACGCGCCGGTGACCGCGGCGAGGGGTTTGGTCTGCATGCCGACCGTCTACCCGCCAGACCGGCGGCTACACCGGGCGCGCGACGAGCAGCTCGCGGGTGATCCCGGCCAGGTCGCTCACCCCGGTCAGCGCCATGGTCAGGTCCAGTTCGGCGATGACGTTGGCGATCACCTCCTCGATGCCGCGCTGCCCGGCGACGGCCAGCCCGTACATGTAGGGGCGGCCGAGCAGGACCGCGTCGGCGCCGAGGGCGAGGGCGGTGAAGACGTCGGCGCCGCTGCGGATGCCGCTGTCCATCAGCACGGTCCGGTCCGGGCCGACCGCCTCGCGGACGGCGATCAGCGCGTCCAGCGCGGCGATCGAGCTGTCCACCTGCCGGCCGCCGTGGTTGGAGACCACCACCGCGTCCATGCCGAGGTCGAAGGCGCGCAGCGCGTCGTCCGGGTGCAGGATGCCCTTGAGCACCACCGGCAGCCGGGTACGCTCCCGCACGCTCGCGATGTGCTCCCAGCTCAGCCGCGGGTTCGAGTAGATGTCGAGGAACGTCTCCACCGACTGGCGGGGCCGCCCGGAGCGCAGGTTGTCCAGGAACTTGCCGGGATGGCTGCGGACCATCGCGAGCAGCGACCGGACCGCGGCCACGGTGACCTCGGCCGGTTTCGCCAGCTCCCGCTCGGCGGCGAGCTGCTGGAACCGCGGGTCCGACGTGTACTGCGCGATGCCGAGCCCGCGGGCGAACGGCAGCGAACCCAGGTTGAGGTCCTGCGGCCGCCAGCCCAGCACCGTGGTGTCCAGGGTGATCACCAGGGCGCCGGCGTTGATCGCCTCGGCCCGCCGGATCAGGCTGTCGACCAGGCCGTCGTCGGTGCTCCAGTACAGCTGGAACCAGCGGGGCGTGTCGCCCATCGCGGCGGCGGTCTCCTCCATCGGGGTGCCGCCCTGGTTGGTGTAGACGTACGGGATGCCGGTGGCGGCGGAAGCCCGGGCGGTGTGCAGGTCGCTGTCGGCGGCCATCAGCTGGCCGGCGCCGACCGGGGCGAGCAGGATCGGCGCGGGCAGCCGGGTGCCGAGCAGGTCGCGGGAGAGGTCGCGGTCGGCCGCAGCGCGCAGCATCCGCGGCACGATCGCCCACCGGTCGAAGGCCTCCCGGTTGTTGCGCATGGTGCGGCCCAGCCCGGCACCGCCGGCCACGTAGGCCCAGGCGGTGCGGCTACTGGCCTTGCGTGCCTGCCGTTCGAGCTCGTCGAAATCGGTGGGGACGGCCGGGCGGCGGCCGAGCACCCCGGCGCGGTAGATCTGGTTCTGCCGGAGTCGCCCCGGCCCTGCCGACGTGGTCATGCGCCACACCCTAGAAACAAGTCAGGCGACTTGTAAACTGGTGACGTGCCACGTACCCAGGCCGAACGCCGCGCCGCCACGGTCAACGCCCTGCTCGACGCCACCCTGCGGAGCCTCGTCGAGGTCGGGCTGGCCGCCACCACCACCCGCGGCGTCGCCCAGCGGGCCGGCGTCAGCCAGGGCGCCCAGCAGCACCACTTCCCGACCAAGGCGCTGCTCGTCGACGCCACGATCATCCGGCTGATGGAGGGGTTCGTGGCCGGCCTGCGCGCCGCCTCGATCACCGGGGACACCCCGCGGCAGCGCCTGCACCGGCTGCTCGACCAGCTGTGGGAGATCCACAACCGGCCGGAGATCGCCGTCGTGCACGAGGTCTTCACCGTCGCGCGCACCGACGCCGAGACCGCCCGGCTGCTCGCCGCCACCCTGACCACGGTGCACGACGACATCGTCGCGCTGGCCGCCGAGCTGATGCCCACCTACGCCGCGGCGCCCGGCTTCCGCGACGTCATGCTGACCACGCTCGCCGCGATCCGCGCCACGGCGCAGACCGCCGCGGTCCCCGGCACCTGCGGTGCCGTCCCCCGATGGGAGAGCATGCGCGGCGTTCTCGCGCGGGCATTTGAGCCGTGCGAGTGACGCCCGTGATTGCGCCGGAACCCTCCTGGGTAGATCTGGGTGCAGTCACGAACGTCTACTACCGACCGCGGAGGGAAACCGCCATGACCCAGACGACGAGCACCCGTGGCACCACGACCGCTGCCCGCGTCTGCACGATCCTCGCCTTCGTCTTCGCCGTGGCCGCCGTCCTGGTGAGCCCCCTGATCTTCGGCCTCGCCGCGCTCGTGCTCGGCATCGTCGGCGGTTACCTCGGCGACCGCCCGCTCGGCTGGTACGCCGCCGCGGCCGGTGTGGCCGGCGGTGTTCTCGGCGTGATCCTCAACGCGATCATCCTCAACTCCTGACCTATGGCACGGACGGCATCCGTCGGGCAGGGTGGCCCGGTGGATGCCGTTGTCATTCTCGTGCACAGCCCGCCGATGACCCCCGACGCGGCGACCCGGCGGGCCGTTTCGGCCGAGCAGCGCTGCACCAGATCGTCGATCCGGAGACGGTGACCGCGCGCCTGCTGGCTCAGCTGACCCGCATCACGACCGCGGTGGCGTTGTCGGCGCCCACCGGCAGGGTGTCCGCGAGCAGCGACTCGGCGGCCGCCGCCGGGGCCGCCGTCAGCACCTCGCCGATCCGGTGGAAAGCCACCTGATCGGCGATCCCGTCGGTGCAGAGCAGCAGCACGTCACCCGGCCGCAGGCTCACATTGAGCAGGTCCGCCTCCGGCTCCCCGGGATGCCCGGCGTACCGGGTCAGCCGGTAACGGTCCGCGTGCGCCTGCCGGGAGTCCGCCGGATACCAGCCGTTCAGCAGGCCCAGCCAGGCCACCGTGTGGTCGACGGTGAGCAGCTCCAGCAGCCCGTCGCGCAGCCGGTAGGCGCGCGAGTCACCCAGCTGCGCCAGCCAGGCGGACCCGTCGGCCGGATCCGCGACGAACGCGGTCAGCGTGCAACCGGTCAAACCCGGCAGGCCACGGCCTGCCGCCCGCACGTCACGCTGCACCTCGGCGATCGCACTGCGCAACCCGCCGGGGTACGGGGTGAGCGCGCTGCCTCGCACGAAGGTGCCGACGGCGGTCCGCCCGGCCGCGCGACTGCCCGGCCCGTCGCCCATGCCGTCGGCCACCACGGCCAGCGGACGGTCCGGGTCGAGGTGCAGGACGTCGTAGTTCTCCCGGTAGCGGGAGCCGACGACGCTGCCGGCGGCCGCGGACACCCGCCGGCCCGCGACCGTCCACTCCGCGGCGCTGATCTCCACGCCCCCACGGTAATCGGGAAATCGGGTAGTTTCCCGGCGTGGCGGTCGTACGCGAGTTCGAGAACGACGATTACCTGCCGGAGTACGGGCTGCTCGTGCTGCGCGACGTGAACGTGTCGTGGTCCCCGCATGACACCGGGCCACCGCGCGACCGCGACAGCGGCGAGGAGCCGACCGGCACGTTCGCTGCCGCCGGCGGCGGGTGGTTGACCTGCCAGGCGGGCAGCGGCCATCACGTGGTGCGCCTGGAGCTGCACGACAGCCCACCGGCGGCCGACCACGACTCGTTCGACGATGTGGCGGAGACGCCGTACCTGGCGGGTTCCGGCGGCCTGTGCCTGACCTATCTGACCGGCGGCGCCGGCGGTCTCGCCGACCTTGAGCTGGGCGCCGGGCCGTACTTCCGGGTCCGGGTGGCCCGCCGCCGCGGCGACACCCCCGACGGCGCCGGCGATCGCTGGCTGCTGCGCTTCTGGCCCGATCCGGCCGTGTCCCCGCCGGTGTGGCTGGTGCGCGGCGCCCCCGCGGTCGGTCCGGGTTACAGCGGCTGGCAGGCGGAGTTGCAGTACGAGCCGATGGAGTTGAGCGGCATCGTCGCCGCCGTGGCCCGCGAACTGGGCCGGCCGCCGACCGCGGACGACGTCGAGGCGTGGGGTGTCGCGCACCAGCGACCCGCCGGCTGGCTGGACGTCCCGATGCGGCAGCCCCCGCGCCCGCCGCTGACCACCGGTCACGCTGACCTGGACGAGCGGAAGGCCGCTCAGCACCGCGAGGTGACCGATCGTCTGGCCGCGGAGCAGCGCCGTCTCGACGAGATCGCGGCGGAGCTGGGGGTGGCCCCGGTGCGCCGCAAGCGCGACGCGCTGCCGCTGCTGGCCGCCGCCGGGATCCTGCGGCGGGAAGGCCCGCAGGGGTATGTGGTCGGGCAGCCGGCCCGGGTGGACACGGTGCTGTCCCTGCCGCCGGAGCGGGTGCGGGCGGTGATGTTGCAGGATGCCCGTAGCCGGTACGGCGGGCTCGCGGAGGATCTCCGGTCGATCCTGCGATGGGCGCCGAGCCTGCCGTGGGAGACCAGCCTGCCGTCGCTGGCCGAGCGGTTGTTGGTCGGTGAGGGTGAGTTGCGGGAGGTGCTGGCGTTCGCGGAGCAGAACGCCCAACTGCACGCCTCCGCCGCCTCTCCGTCCTCCTCGTCTTCCGCCGCACCCTGGTCCGCAGGCGTCGGATCGGTGCTGTGGTTGGAGTCCGGGCCCCGACCTTCGCCTCCACCACCAACCGGTCCGGCGTCGGCCGGTCCGTCGACCGGCGGCGCGCGGCCAGCGACCTCCGGTGCGAGCCGGCCTGGCACGCCGCCGCCGACTCCAGCGCGGCCGTCGGCTGCGTCGTCTGTGCCTTCCGCGCCTGCGACGCAGCCTGCTGCGCCCGATGTTTCTGCTGACCGTTCTGGTTCGAGCCGGCCTGGCACGCCGCCGCCGACTCCAGCACGGCCGTCGGCTGCGTCCTCTGTGCCTTCCGCGCCTGCTGCGCCTGATGTTTTTGCTGACCGTTCCGGTTCTGCCGGGTCGGTTGAGCCGGATGCCTCCACACCTGCGGGGCCGGCCATGGCAGCGGGACCAACGCCACCTGCATCGTCCGCTTCGGCGATGCCGCCCGTGCCGGTAAGGCCTGCTGCGCCGGAGTCACCCGGTGGGACGGCGATGCCTATGAAAGCTCCCGTGCCGGTAAACGCGAGCGCGCCGGTGACGCCACCCGGGTCGGTGAGACCGCCCGCGCCGGACGGACCAGGGACGTCCGGCGAGTCTGCCACCTCAGACGCAACGGCCACACCGTCTGGGGACCAGGCCGCCACTGTTGCCCGGCCGGCCGGAACGGAACGAGCAACTCCCGGTCGTAGGCGAGCCGTGCCGCCGCCAGGCCCGCGCCAGGCGGGCGAAGACGCACCGGTGGTGGAGGTCCGGGGGCTCATGGCGAGGTTGACGTTCAACGCCCCGGCGGGTGCCCGCTGGTCGATGAGCAGCCGGGAACGTGAGCGGGATCAACCACCGATCCCGCCGCTCGGCGCGCCACCGCGGGCAGGGATCCTCGAAAGTGACGGCACGGTGGTGGAGTGGCGTGACGGCGCCCGGGTGGAACTCGCCCGTCTCGCTCCCGCACGCCGGTGGATGCGGGCCTTGCAGACCGCCTGCGGCGTGTTGGTGTTCGGCCATGACCAGCCGGCGCAATTGATCTCCGCCGACGGCACCGTGACCGACGTGGCCGACCTGCGGTCACCCGGTATGGCGTGGCTGCTGGGTGACGGCCGCCGGCTGGCGGTCTTCGACAGCTCCCACCACCGGCTGGAATCCCGATACCGGTTGCGGTTGCTCGACCTGACCGGCAGCCCAGCCGTGACCATGCCCTGGCCGGCCGACCAGCCCTTCGGCGTGCTCGGCGTCCACCGCGACGCGATCTTCTTCGCGGACCCGATCAGCGCCGGCGTCACCATGCGCTGGACTCCCGGAACCGACCCGGAGCCGCACCCACACCCGCTGCAGCAGATCGACCCACTCACCGGCACCGGCACCATTCGTACCCGGGAGGGCATTTCGGTGATCCGCCCCGACGGCGCCTCGGTAACCGTGCCGATCGACACCACCGCCCGCCTGGCACTGGGCGGCAACCAGCTGTGGACGATGCGCAGCCACCCACCCGCGCTGACTCTCTTCCCGATCGAGCCGGGCCCCCACGTGGAGCCGCAGGTGTGGTGGCTACCCGAGGACCGCCGCCGATCACCCCAGGGCACGTTCCGCGAACCGTTCTGGGAAGACTCCAGCCACGTACTGTTCGGCTACCACCTCTGGCATTTCCCCCAGGAACCTGCAATCGGCCTACGCCTCTCCCTGACAGACGGCACAGTCGAACGGCTCCCCGCCGCCGGCCGCCCCGGCCAATCGGTCACCTTCATAGAACCCCTGCACGTGGTGCCGTAGCCGGATGACCGCGCGACCAGCCAGCACGGACCCCGCCCTTATGGGCTGGGACCGCAGGTTGCCGTGCCGGCAATGGACGCCGCGTTGGCGGGCCAATAACGAAAGTAACCTGCGGACAATGTCTGCGGTCCGGAGCAAACCGGGCAACGTCCCATCGATCGCCGGCGGGAATGTCACATCCCCATGGCAGTGTCGGGCCCATGGATGTCGCAGCGGAGCGTGCAGCGAGCCCCGAGGACCTGAGCCGCCTCATCGTCGAGCGGCTCAACGCCGGTGATCTCGATGGCCTGGTCGCGCTCTACGAGCCGGAAGCGGCTCTCGCCCTGCCCGACGGCCAGGTCGCGACGGGTGCCAGCGAGATCCGCGATGCCTACGAACGCCTGCTGGCCGACCGGCCGACATTCGAGCCAGGCACCCCACTTCCCACGCTGACCGCCGGGGAGCTGGCGCTCACGTCGACCCGCCTGACCGACGGAACGATCACGGTCGAGGTGGCTCGCCGACAAGCTGACGGGACCTGGCGGTGGGTGCTCGACCAGCCCACCTTCGTGCGACCGGCAGGCTCCTCCCAGGAGCTACCGAAATAGCACTCGCTGTCGCTGTCGCTGTCGCTGTCGCTGTCGCTGTCGCTGTCGCTGTCGCTGTCGCGAGCGGCGAGCGGCGAGCGGCGAGCGGCGAGCGGCGAGCGGCGAGCGGCGAGCGGCGAGCGGCGAGGGCCGTTGTGGTGGCTATCGCCCGCGGCGAGGGCCGTCGCCAGCGCGGGGCGGTCGCCGTCGCGCGTGTCCAAGGGGTCGCTGTCGCGGTGACTGTCGCCAGCGCTGGGTTGTTGCTGTCGCGGTGGCCGAGCTTGTCGCGCTCGCCGGCGCTTTCGCCAGCCTTGAGGGCTATCGCTGTCGCGCTCGCCGGCGCTTTCGCCAGCCCGGAGGGCGGTTGCTGTCGCGGTCGCTGTCGCCAGCGCCGGGCTGTCCCCACCGCGGTCGCAGCGGTCGCCGGAGCGTCAGCGCCCGGCAACGGCGGCGTTCGGTGGGAAGCGCTTCGTCCGCCTGCGGGTGAGCTTGTTGGGTGAAAGCGCGCGAATGGCGATCAACTCGGATTGTGGGTCCTCGGGCGGGCGTCCGGACGGCGGTGAGGGCGGCGCCTACCGCCTGGGAACCGGCATCCGGACGACGCCCGCTCGGCCCGCTACTTCCCGCTCGGCACCTGGTCGGTGACCTCTTCGTAGCCGACCGGGGCCGGTGCCTCGGTCGGCGTGTAGATCACCCGGATCACACCGGTCGGGAAGGACTCGGTCGCCGCAACCTTCAGGTGGTAGGCGGTGTCGCCCTCGTCGAACAGCTTGCGGCCCTTGCGCGCCGCGACGGGGTGGATGAGCAGACGAAGCTCGTCGACGAGGCCGGCGGCGAGCAGCTGCTGCACCACGGAGATCGATCCGGGGATGATGAGGCCCTTGATGCCGGCGTCGGCTTTGAGCGCGGTGACAGCGTCGACCAGATCGCCGTCGATCACTTCCGAGTTGCGCCAGGTGAACTCGAGCTGCTGACGCGAGACGACCACCTTGCGCATGTCGCCGAGTTGCTTGGCGAAAGGCGCGTCCTCGCCGCCTGCCGCCTCCCGATCGGGCCACGCGCCGGCGAAGCTGCCATAGGTTTCCCGGCCGATCAGCAGCACATCAGCCGTGTCGTAGTCCTCAGCAACAGCGCGGCCCATGGCTTCGTCGAAGTAGGGGAAGTGCCAGTCCGGGTCGATCTCGGCGACGCCGTCGGCCGAGATGAACAGGGTGGAGATGACCTTTGCCATGGTGTTGATCCCTTCGTATCAGGTGGTTTCGTGGGTGTAGACCGGCGTCGCGACCAGAACTCATCGGCCGGCGGAAACAAAATCAACAACACGGATCAGCCGAGGCTCACCGGGCCCATCTTGCGGACTTCTGCAGCGAGTTCGCGATCGATCCCGGCAGCGTGCTGATCGTTTCACTCGAGCGTGCAGTGGCTGCGCACCCCTGTGCATGATCGAAACAGCGGAGAGCGTGGCACGGCGGGGGACAGGTTCCGGTGACCGAATGGTGGTCGAGTGAGGCGCCCGACGGAGACCGAGGACAAGCGCGTCACCGTGCACTCACCGGCGTGAGGAACTCATGAGCGCCTCGCAACCGGGTGGTCAACCGGGACTGCGTCACGGTGCAGTCCAGCCGCACCTCCAGGGCTCCCGGCGGGCCGGACCCGGCACGCAGGCCGGCTGGCAGGGCGGCTTCGGAGAGACCGTCGCGGCGGGCGATCAGCCGCCCGAGTTCGTGCCGGCTGACAGCGTCACGGCCGGCGACATGATGGATCCCCGTGTAGGCCGAGCCCGCCAGCTCCAACAGGGCCGCGGCGAGGTCGGCGACGTGGACGGGGCATCGCACGTCATCGGTGAACAGCACGCCGGCGGCGGCACCGGACGCGAGCGCGTGCACATGCCGTTCGTGCACTGACGCCCCGCCGCCGATGATGAGCGAGGTCCGCGCGATGACCGCTCCCCGGTCCAAGCCCTTGACGGCGGTCTCGGCTGCTGCCTTGGCCGCCCCATAGGGCGTCACCGGATCGGGCGGGCACTCCTCGTCATAGCTCGCCGCGCGGCCGGCGAACACCGCGTCGCTGGATATGTGCACCAACCGGGCGCCAGCTTCGGCGGCCGCCGCAGCCACGTGCATCGCTCCGTCGGCGGTGGTCGTCCAGTCGGACTGCCGGAACGCGGCGTTGACGATCGTGCTGGGTTTGATTCGCCGGACCAGCTCCGCGACCTCTGGCCGGCTGCGGATGTCGAGCGGTCGCCAGTCGACACCGTCGACTTCGGCGGCGCGCTGATGGAACGTAGCGGCGACCGCCGCACCGGCCCTGCGGGCCTGCGCGGCGATCTCCCGGCCGAGTAATCCACTTCCGCCGATCACGAGGAGATCCACCCGAAGCACGGTACGCGGACGGGCAATCCGCAGCTGCTCGTCGGCCCGCAGGAAACCGTTCTCCGGCGGAAGCTCCTCACCTGGAGGGCGTTGCGCCGTGATGAACCTGCGCAGCGCGGCCACCACCAGGGCGAATAGCGCAACGGCCGCGCAGAGGTTCTGAAACCAGCCCGGGCGCTGACTCGGCGTGCACGACAACCGCATGCGGGAGGCGGGGAGACGCTCCAGAACCCTCCAAGGCGGGTCCGTTTCTGTCTCGTCGAATCGACGGCTGGCGAGGACCACCATCTCAGGCTCGGCTCACCAGACGGGCGACCGCGTTGCGGGCCAGCAGGCCCGGGCGGGTGGCCGGGATCAGGAGACCCGCCGCACGCTTGATGTTGCGTTGTTTCGGGCGGACCAGGCGCCGGTGCCGTGCTTCATAACGGCGGTAGGCGAGGGCCGGCCGGTGCGGCTCGTCGGCCAACGCTGTGGCGAGGGTGTGCGCGCCGGCCACGGCCAGACTGGAACCGTCGCCGAGCAGGGAGACGCAGGAGGCCGCGTCACCGAGCAGCGCGGCCCGGCCCTGATGCCAGGACGGGACACGCACCCGGCAGACCGCATCGAAATAGAAGTCGTCCGTCACTCGCAGGCGGTCCAGCAGATCGGGCACGCGCCAGCCCATCTCCGCATAGGCCGAAATGACGGCCGCCCGCTGCTCGCCGGGATCGCGACGCCCGGGAACGGGCGGGCTGCGGAAGATGAAGGCCGCCATCGCATCGCCACTGGCAGGGTGAATCGACACCAGCCGGCCCGGAGTGTTGCACAGCAGGACCTCGTCGCCGTGGTCGGCCGGGCCGCCGAGCGGCATCGTGGCCACATAGAGGCCGAGGGGCTCGACGAACCGGGTCTCCGGGCCGAACACGAGGCGCCGCACCGTCGAGTGCAACCCGTCTGAGCCGATGAGCACGTCGAACCGGCGCGGTGCGGCGTGCTCGAAGGTCACGTCCACGCCGCCGGCATCCTGGCGCACAGCGGTGACCGTGTCGTCCAGGAGCAACTCGGCATCCTCACGGACCGCGGCGAAGAGGATGGTTGCCAGGTCGCCGCGAGGAACTTCCACCTCGTCCCCTTTGGCGGCGGGCATCGGGATGCGGGCGATGCGCCGCCCCGCCACGTCGACCACTCGCATCGCGGTGGCGTGGGTGGCGGCCTCACGCAGGCGGGGCAGGATGCCCATCTGCCGAGCCACGGGAACTGCGGGGCCGCGAATGTCGACCGGGTTGCCGCTGGAGCGCAGACCTTGCGCCCGCTCCACGAGGGTGACCTGCCATCCCCGCCGGGCCAGCCAGAAGGCGAGTGTCGGGCCGGCGATGCCCGCCCCGGAGATCAATGCCGTCGCTGAAGTCATACCGGCAAGCTATCCGCACTCAGTGCAGAAATGCAACGGGTGCAAATACGCACTCGATGCCGTATGCTGCCGGTGTGACACTTCGCGATCGGAAACGAGCCCGGACCCGGCAGGCGCTCGTCGAGGCTGCTGCCGGCCTGTTCGAGCGGCAGGGCTACGACGAGACGACCATCGCGCAGATCTCAGCCGAGGCGGAGATCGGCACGAGGACGTTCTTCAGCTACTTCGCCAGCAAGGAAGACCTGCTGTTCCCGGAGAGCGACATCCGCGTGCACGCCACCTTCCACGCGATCGCCAACCGCCAGCCGGACGACGGCCCCGCCGAGATCCTGCTGCGGGCCTTGCGCCAGGTCGGCGAGGACAGTGATGACCTGGCCGGCCGGCTCGCCGCGCTCCGGTTGCGACTGATCCGCACGGTGCCGGCTGTCCGGGGCCGCGCTCTGCAGATTCAGTTGGACGCGCAGCGCGAGATCGCTCGGCAGTTGGCAGCCGCGTTCCCGGAGTCGCTCGACGAGGTCAGCGCCGCCGCGTTGACGGGTGCTTTCGTCGGCGCTGTGACCGGTGCCCTGCAGGTCCTGCTGGAGGACGCCGGCAACACCGACGACCCCGCCGTGGTGCGGCACGCCGTGCAGGTGGCGGTTGATGCGGCGCTGTCCCCGTGGCTCCGGGACCGGTCATGATCAAGATGGGCGGGGCGGCCGTTCCCACGGATTCCTCGCTCGTGATCACGCTCGACATGCGGACTTTCACCAACGGGTCTAGGGTCGGGTCTCATGGGCGTCCGCACCTGGATCGAGGGGTGGCCGGTCTATCGGCAACTCACCGGCACCGACCCGCTGGGGCGGGGCGCGGCCGCGCAGTCCGTCCGCTCGCGCGAGCTGGCGGCCCGCACCGGGACGGCCGACTCGATGGCCCGGTCGGTGTGCCCCTACTGTGCGGTCGGCTGCGGACAGCGGATCTTCGTCAAGGACGGCGAGGTCGTTCAGATCGAAGGGGATCCCGACAGCCCGATCTCCCGGGGGCGGCTGTGCCCGAAGGGCTCAGCCAGCAAAAGCCTGGTGACGAGCCCGCGCAGGGTGCGCAAGGTGCTCTACCGTCGGCCCTTCGGAACCGAGTGGGAAGAGCTCGATCTCGACACGGCGATGGACATGATCGCCGACCGGGTGCTCAGCGCCCGGGACGCCACCTGGGAAGACCGCGACGACGAGGGTCGGCCGCTCAACCGGACGCTGGGCATCTCCAGCCTGGGCGGGGCGACTCTGGACAACGAAGAGAACTACCTGATCAAGAAACTGTTCACCGCGCTCGGCGCCCTACAGATCGAGAACCAGGCGCGCATTTGACACTCCGCCACCGTTCCCGGTCTGGGAACCAGCTTCGGCCGTGGCGGGGCCACCGGATTCCTCCAGGATCTGGCAAACGCGGACTGCATCATCATTCAGGGTTCCAACATGGCTGAGGCGCACCCGGTGGGCTTTCAGTACGTGGTGGAGGCGAAGAACCGCGGCGCGAAGGTCATCCACATCGATCCGCGGTTCACCCGGACCAGCGCGCTCGCGCACTCCTTCGTGCCGATGCGGGCCGGCGCGGACATCGCCTTCCTGGGCGGCGTGATCAACTACATCCTGAGCAACGAGAAGGACTTCCGGGAGTACGTGGTCGCGTACACCAACGCGTCCATGATCGTCAGCGAGGAGTTCCAGGACACCGAGGACCTCGACGGCCTGTTCTCCGGCTTCGACAGCGAGCTGAACGTGTACGACCAGAGCAGCTGGCAGTACGCGGGGCAGAAGGACGAAGGCCAGGAGGAGGAAGAGGCGCACGCTGACCGGGAGACCGCCTCCGGTCTGGAGCAGGAGTCGCACGGCCCGCCGGTGCCCGCCGGCGTGCCCCGCGACCTGACCCTGCAGCACCCGCGGTGCGTGTACCAGATCCTCAAACGGCACTATGCCCGCTACACGCCCGAGGTCGTCGAGCGCGTCTGCGGTGTGCCGCCGGAGAAGTTCCTCGAGGTGTGCGAGGCCTGGACGGCGAACTCGGGACGCGAGCGCACCACCACGCTGGTGTACTCGGTCGGCTGGACGCAGCACAGCGTCGGCGTGCAGTACATCCGCACCGGCGCGATCATCCAGCTGCTGCTGGGCAACATGGGCCGGCCCGGCGGCGGTGTGCTGGCGCTGCGCGGGCACGCCAGCATCCAGGGCTCGACCGACATCCCGACGCTGTTCAACCTGCTGCCCGGCTACCTGCCGATGCCGCATCACCGCCAGCACGAGACATTCCGGCAATGGGTCGACGCGATCCGCAACCCCGAGCAGAAGGGTTTCTGGGCCAACGCCGAGAGCTACGCGGTGAGCCTGCTCAAGGCCTACTGGGGCGAGTCGGCCACCGCGGACAACGACTGGGGCTACGGCTGGCTGCCCCGGCTCACCGGGGACCACGGCACCTACCAGCAGGTGCTCGACATGATCGACGGGAAGATCAAGGGATACTTCCTGCTCGGTCAGAACCCGGCGGTCGGCTCGGCGCACGGCAAGGCGCAGCGGCTCGGCATGGCCAACCTCGACTGGCTGGTCGTGCGAGACCTGTTCCTGATCGAGAGCGCCACCTTCTGGAAAGACGGGCCGGAGGTCGCCACCGGCGAGATCGTCCCCGAGCAGTGCCGCACCGAGGTGTTCTTCCTACCGGCCGCCTCGCACGCGGAGAAGGAGGGCACCTTCACCCAGACGCAGCGGTTGTTGCAGTGGCGGGAGAAAGCGCTGGACCCGCCCGGTGACTGCCGTTCCGAGCTGTGGTTCTTCTACCACCTCGGTCGCCGGGTCCGGCAGAAGCTGGCCAACTCCACGCTGCCGCGCGACCAGGGGCTGCTCAACCTCACCTGGGACTACCCGATGCACGGTGACGAGCCGGACGCCGAGGCCGTGCTCCGTGAGATCAACGGCTACGACGTGGCGACCGGCGCACCGTTGCCCGGCTTCGCGGGGCTCAAGGCCGACGGCAGCACCGCCTGTGGCTGCTGGATCTACTCCGGGGTCTTCAAGGACGGGGTGAACCAGGCGGCGCGTCGCCGGCCCGGCCGCGAGCAGGACTGGGTCGCCGCCGAGTGGGGCTGGGCGTGGCCGATGGACCGGCGCCTGCTCTACAACCGGGCGTCCGCCGATCCGGACGGCCGGCCCTGGTCGGAGCGGAAGAAATACGTGTGGTGGGACCCGGAAGCTGGTGAGTGGACCGGCTACGACGTGCCCGACTTCGAACGGGACAAGCCGCCGTCCTACCGTCCGCCGGACGGGGCCACCGGCGTCGAGGCGATCTCCGGCGACGATCCGTTCATCATGCAGGGCGACGGAAAGGGCTGGCTGTACGCACCGAGCGGCCTGATCGACGGGCCGCTGCCGACACACTACGAGCCGGCCGAGTCCCCGGTCCGCAACCCGCTCTACGGTCAGCAGGCGAATCCCACGCGGAAGGTGTACGACCGGGCGGACAATCCCATCAACCCCAGCCTGGACGAGGCGTACCCGTACATCTTCAGCACCAGCAGGCTGACCGAGCACCACACCGCGGGCGGGATGAGCCGGCAGTTGGCGTACCTGTCTGAACTGCAGCCGGAGATGTTCGTGGAGGTCTCACCGCAGCTGGCCGCGGAACGCGGCCTGGAACACCTCGGCTGGGCGCACATCGTCACCGCCCGGGCGGCGATCGAGGCGCGGGTGATGGTGACCGACCGGCTCACCCCGCTGCGGATCGACGGCAGGGTCGTGCACCAGATCTGGATGCCCTACCACTGGGGCGGCGAGGGCCTGGTGACCGGTGACTCGGCCAACGACCTGATCGGCATCGTGCTGGACCCCAACGTGCTCATCCAGGAGAGCAAGGTGGGTACCTGCGACATCCGGCCCGGCCGGCGGCCGACCGGGCAGGAGCTGCTGGACTATGTGGCCGGCTATCGCAGACGGGCGGCGCGCGATGGGACATAACAGCCTCTACGGGCCACTCGACCCGGCGCCGGAGGCGGGATACACCGACGCGCCGCCACGCATGGGGTTCTTCACCGACACCAGCGTGTGCATCGGCTGCAAGGCGTGCGAGGTGGCCTGCAAGGAGTGGAACCTGGTGCCGGACGACGGGTTCGACCTGCTCGGCACCTCCTACGACAACACCGGTGGGCTGACCGCGAACTCCTGGCGGCACGTCGCGTTCATCGAGCAGCCGGCCGTCGACGTTCTTGCCACGGCCGCGGAGCCACAGTTCCTCGGGATGCCCGGCAGCGATCTGCCGGGCCGCACCACGGATGCGCCACGCAGCGATTTCCGCTGGCTGATGATGTCCAACGTGTGCAAGCACTGCACGCACGCCGGCTGCCTGGACGTGTGCCCGACCGGGTCGCTGTTCCGCACCGAGTTCGGCACCGTGGTGGTGCAGGAGGACATCTGCAACGGGTGCGGTTACTGCATCCCGGCCTGTCCCTACGGCGTGATCGACCGGCGGGAGGGCGACGGCCGGGCATGGAAGTGCACCATGTGCTACGACCGGATCGGCGACGGGCTGACGCCTGCCTGCGCGCAGGCCTGTCCGACGCAGTCCATCCAGTACGGCGAGCTCAGTGAACTTCGCGACCGCGCCCAGCAGCGCGTCGACCAGCTGGGCGAGCAGGGCGTTGCCGGGGCCCGGCTGTACGGCCACGACCCCGGCGACGGCGTCGGCGGCAACGGTGCGTTCTTCCTGCTGCTGGACGAACCCGAGGTGTACGGTCTGCCGCCGGATCCGGTGGTTCCCAGCCGTGACCTGCCGGCCATGTGGAAACGGGCCGGCCTGGCCGGGCTCGCGATGGCCGCCGCTGTTGCCGTCTCGTTCTTGGGCGGCCGTTCATGAGCCGTCACGACGAGGCGCGCGAGGAGAGCCCCGGTCTGCCCGGTGGAGAGCACGGGGGAGGGAACACTGAGGGGAGGCAAGTGACGGGGCGGGACGGTTCGAGGGATGCCGGGCGCCGGGATGGCGGACGCCGAGCGGGTCGTGGGCGGGGCGGTGACCGGTCAATGGTGCCGGCGGCGGAATTCCGCTCCTACTACGGTCGGCCGATCGTGCGTCCGCCGGTCTGGCATCACGACATCGCGGCGTACCTGTTCACCGGTGGCCTGGCTGCCGGCTCCGCGTTGCTGGCCGCCGGTGGGGACGCCACCGGCCGGCCCGCGCTGCGCCGTGCCGGGCGTGCCACCTCGCTCGGTGCCCTGGTCGCCAGCACCTACTTCCTGGTCAGTGATCTCGGGCGTCCGGAGCGGTTCCACCACATGCTGCGGGTTGCGAAACCGACCTCGCCGATGTCGGTGGGCACCTGGATCCTCAGCGCGTTCGGGGCCGCCGCGGGGGTTTCGGCCGCTGCTGAACTGGCGCCGCTGCTGCCAGGGTCCCTCCGCCGTGTCGTGACGCCGCTGGGCACGGCCGGGCAGTACGCGGCTGCGGCCGCGGCGCCGGCGCTCGCGACCTATACCGCGGTTCTGCTCGCTGACACGGCCACGCCGAGCTGGCACGCGGCGTATCCCGAGCTGCCCTTCGTCTTCGCCGGCAGCGCTCTGGCCAGCGGCGCCGGCGTTGGTCTGCTGGGCGCTCCAGCCCATCAGGCGGGGCCGGCTCGCCGGATGGCCGTGTTCGGCGCGGCCCTGGAACTGTATGGGGCGCACCGCGTGGAGACCTCCAAGGGGATCCTCAGCGAGCCCTACCGGCAGGGGCGGGCCGGGCGGCTGCTGCGTGCCGGTCGGGCGTTGACCGCCCTCGGCGTCGCGGGGGCGGTGCTCGGGCGGCGGAGCCGGATGATCTCGGGCCTTTCCGGTCTGTCCCTGCTCACCGCGTCGCTGGCGACCCGCTTCGGCATCTTCGAAGGCGGCGTGGCCTCGGCGAAAGACCCGAAGTACACGGTCGTTCCCCAACGCGAGCGGCTGGCACTGAAGGAGTCCGGCGAGGGCTGACGGCACTGGCGGGACCACGGAGGTCGCCGGTGACGACGCTGCCCTGGCGGGACACCGGCGTCATCGGCCACGGCGCTGCCCGGCAGGCCAACAAGGTCGCGATGCTCGTCGCCGCAACTGAGCAGTTGGCTTCGAGCGGCTCCGAAATTGCGGGAGCGCGCCACGGGACAGCGACGGGGCGGCGCCAAGGGGTTGCGGCTACGAGGGCGGCCGGCTGCGGAGGGGGGACGATTTAAGGTTCTTTAAGGGGGAAACGCCTTGAACCGGGCATCGACGAGCTGCTTTATTTAACTCTCTTTACCGGAAGAGGTCATCCCCATGAACAGACGGACTCTGCTCGCCGCCGCCCTGTCCACCTCGGTCGCCGGTAGTCTCGGGGCGGTGGGTACCAGCCAGGCTTCGGCCGCTGCGCTCGACCCGAGCCTGCCGCCCGGCGGCAACTTCGACCTGTCGATCTGGGCCCTGCAGTTGCCTACCGGCAGTCCGGGCAAGCCGGACACGATCCCACCGTCGCGGCTCAAGGGTGCCTCCGGCTACAGCAACTCCTCGTTCTTCTGGACCGACAAGAACGACGGGTCGATGACGTTCTGGGCGCCGGAGAAGGGCGTCACCACGCCCAACTCGAAGTACGCGCGGTCGGAGCTTCGGGAGATGAACCCGAACGGGAGCGGGGCCGACTGGGCGCTGGCCGGGAATCACACGCTCAGCGCCCAGCTGCGCGTCGTGTCGGTCACCAAGAACGTCGCCGTCGGGCAGGTGAAGCTGGGCTCCGGTGGCACGTCGACCAAACCGCTCGCGGAACTCTACTACCGGCCCAACGGCGACATCTTCTTCGGCACTCAGAACTCACCCGACGCCAGCGGGCAGACCCTGCACCGGGTCGGCAACGTGGCGCTCGGCGTGAAGTGGACCTACGTGATCAACGTGTCCGGCAACCGGCTCCGTCTGACCCTGAACGGGACGCCGACGAGTTACACCATTCCGGCTGCGTTCAGCCCGTACCGGCAGTATTTCAAGGCCGGGTCCTACAACCAGTCGTCGTCGGAGAGCACCAGCAACGGGGCGAAGGTCAAGTTCTACAGCTTGACCGTACGGCACGGTTAGCCGAGGTACGAGGACAGGTTGCCGACGAGAACGGCCACCACGACCAGGACCGCCACGACGAAGCCCACGATGCCGAAGCCACGTGCGGCGCCGGGCTGAGACGGCGGGCCGTCGGTGGTCAGGCCGGCCAGCCACGCCGCCGCGGCGCCCAGCACGGCGGGGGCGCCGGACCACCAGACCGGCAGGCTGACCAGGGCCAGCGAGCCGAGGACGATCGCGCCGATCCGGGAACGGGCCGGGTCGCGGCGCAGCGGGAGAGCGATCGCCAGGGCCAGCAGCAGGCCGAGACCGCCGACCACGCTGATGCTCACGATGCTCTCGACCGGGCCTTCCGGACGGTGTGGATCGGTGTCGGTGAACACGATGTCGGCGACACGGAAGAGGATGTTGGCGACGGTGGTGAGCGCGAACGCGCCACCCACCAGAAGGGACGCGGGCAGGCCGCGAGAGGTGCGGCTCGAGGTTGTGTACGACATGACAACACCGTGCGCGCCGAACTGTCCCGGGCACCAGTCCCGCGATGTCCCGGCCTGTCCCGCGCCCCTGTGACCGCCCGGTCGACTGCTGCACGATGGTCCTGTGAACAACGGAGTGTCCGCCCCGGTCGCCGGTGCGGCGCTGGCCACCGCGGTGGGCGCGGCGCCGGCCCTCGTCGGGCTCGGCGACAGCCCGGTGCCGGCCGGTGCGCTGTACGGGCTGGGCTGGCCCGCGTTCGGACTGGCCGCGGCGCTGCTGCTCGACCGGGACCCACGGTCGCGTCTCGGCTGGGCGTTCACCGTGTTCGCCGTGGTTCCCGCGGTCGTCACCGGCGTCGCCCTGAGCGCAGCGGCCACGAATGGTGGGTGGCCGGCCGTCGAACGGCTCTGGGAGCGGCTCGGCATCGCCCCGGTCGTCGCGGTCCTCGCCGTCATCGGCTGGGGCGTGGACCTCACCGGGGACCGGATGTCGCGACGCCGCCTCGTCTGGCTCCTGACCGGCTCGGCCGCGCTGGTGGCCACGCTGTTGATCACCGCAAACACGACCGCGGCCAAAGTGACCACGGCAGACGCGAGCACGGCAGACGCGAGCACGGCTGACGCGACCCCGGCGCTCGCGGTCGTGATGACCCTCGGCCTGTGGGGCATCGCCGCCCTGGTCGTCCGCCTCGTGACGATCCGCGAGCTGCGGCCGGTCAGCGAACCGCTGGTCGACGCCGCGGTCGCCCTCGTCACGCTGCTGATCGGCGCCGGCGCCGGCACGCTGGTCCGGATCGGCGGCGAGCACGCCGGGGTGCCCCGCCCGGACCTCTCCGGCGCGTTCTCCGCGGTGGTGGCGGCCGTCCTCGTCCTCCCCGCCCTGCTGTGGCTGCGGCGCCAGTTCCTGACCCGCCGCTACGGCCCGGGCACGCTCTCCGCCGTCGACGTCGCCGAGATAACGGCCGACCTGCACAGCCGTACGGATGATGCTCGTGCATTGTTGGGCAAGGCCGCCGCGATGGTGGCCGCGGCCAGCGGCCATGAGCGGGTCGGCCTGGTGGTCGGTCCGGATCTGCCGGACGTGGCTGCCCACTGGGCGCTGTATCCGCTGGTCGTCGGGGGCGACCGGGTCGGCACTCTCTACCTGGAGCCGCGGCATCCGGAGGGGCCGGAGGCGCGTCAGGATCGGGTGGTGCGGCAGCTGCTGCCCACGGTGGCGCTGGTGGCGAAGGCTGTCGAGCTGGCTGTCGAGGCCGGTCATGTGCGCCGGGACCTGGCGCGCGAGCGCGACAGCGAGCGTGCCCGGATCCTCGGCGACCTGCACGACGGGCTGGGGCCGATGCTGGTCGGGATGAGCATGCGGGTGCGCGCCGAACTGCGTCACCGGCAGGATCCGGTCCTCGAGGTGCTGGCGAGCGAGCTCGCCGACTGCCGCAGTGACCTGCGCCGGGTCGTCTCCGGCCTGACCCCGTCCGTGCTGGACGACGGTGATCTCGGTGCCGCCCTCGACCGCCTGGTCGGGTCGTTCGCCGGGCAGGGGCCGGCGGTGACCCTCGACAGTGATCTGGACGGCGGGGTCGCGCCGGAGGTCGCGGTGGCGGTCTACCGGTCGGTCGCGGAGGCGCTCACGAACGCGGCACGCCCGCGCGGGAGCGGTTCTCGTGCGGGTGAGCAGTTCGGGTGGGGCGGTGGTGGTCGAGGTCACCGACGACGGGGTGGGCGGCCCGATCACGCCGGGCGTCGGCCTGTCGTCGCTGCGCCGGCGTGCGTCGGAGCTCGGCGGCAGCCTGCAGGTGTCCACCCGCGACGGGCAGGGCACCCGGCTCTGCCTGCAACTACCCACTCAAAGGGCGGCGCGATGATCAGAGTGCTGGTGGCCGACGACCACCCCATCGTGCTCGCCGGCCTCTCCGCCCTCGTCGAGTCCGACCCCGCCCTGCACCTGGTCGCCGCGGTCCGCTCCGCCGCCGAGGCCCGCGCCGTCACCACCGAGGCCGACATCGCCGTGCTCGACCTGCGGCTGCCCGACGGCGACGGCATCAGCCTCGGCGCCGCCCTCAAACAGCGCCACCCCGGCCTGCGCGTGCTCGTCTTCACCATGCACGCCGACGACCAGTCCGTCGTCCGCAGCCTCGGCGCCGGCCTCGACGGCTACCTGCTGAAGGACTCCGACCCGGAGGACGTCCTCGCCGCCATCCACTCCGCCGCCCGCGGCGCCCTGGTCCTCGGCCGCGGCGCGCAGGCCGCGGTGGTCGCCGCGGCCCGCACCGCACCACCCCCGCCCGGCCTGGCCGCGCTCGACTCCCGTGACCTGGAGATCCTCGAACTGCTCGTCCGCGGGCTCTCCACGAACCAGGTGGCGGCCCGGCTGTTCCTGGCCCCGAAGACGATCCGGAACCGGATCTCGGAGATGCTCGGCAAGCTCGGCGTCGCCACCCGCGAGGACGCGATCGCCCTGGGCCGCGCCGGCGGCCTCAGCGCACGATGATCGTGACGTCGTCCCGGCGGGGCACCAGCTCGCCGACCACCGGGTGACCGGGCAGCTCCCCGGCGACCAGCAGGCCGCCGGAGGTCTGCGCGTCCGCCAGCAGCAACAGGTCGCCCTCCGCGACGGCGCCGGTGTCGGCGTGCGGGCGTACCCAGTCCAGGTTGCGGCGGGTGCCGCCGCTGACGTGGCCGTCCCGCAGAGCCTCCCGGGCGCCGTCCAGGAACGGGACCGCCGCGGCGTCGACGCGCGCGGTGACCCCGCTGGCCCGGGCCAGTTTGTGCAGGTGGCCGAGCAGGCCGAAGCCGGTCACGTCGGTCGCGCACACGATGCCGGCGGCCAGGGCGGCCGCGGCGGCGTCCCGGTTCAGCGTGGTCATCGCCGCGATCGCCTGCGGGAAAACCTCGCCGGTGGCCTTGTGCCGGCTGTTCAGCACACCGACCCCGAGCGGCTTGGTGAGGGTGAGCGGCACCCCGGCCGTCCCGGCGTCGTTGCGCATCAGCCGGGCCGGGTCGGCGACGCCGGTGACCGCCATGCCGTACTTCGGTTCCGGATCGTCGACGCTGTGCCCACCAGCCACATGGCACCCCGCCTGCCGGGCCACGTCCAGGCCACCGCGCAGCACCTCGGCGGCCAGCTCCATCGGCAGCACGTCCCGCGGCCAGCCGAGCAGGTTCACCGCGACGACCGGGGTGCCGCCCATCGCGTACACGTCGGACAGGGCGTTGGCGGCGGCGATCCGGCCCCAGTCGTAGGCGTCGTCGACGACCGGGGTGAAGAAGTCGGCGGTGGCGACCACCGCGGTGCCGGCGGCGATCCGCACGACCGCCGCGTCGTCGCCGTCGTCCAGGCCGACCAGCAGCTCACCGGGTCCCGCCGGGGCGGCGCCGCCGACCAGGCCTGCGACCACGTCCTCCAGCTCACCGGGCGGAATCTTGCAGGCGCAGCCGCCGCCGTGCGCGTACTGGGTCAGCCGGATCATCACCGCACTGTTTCACAGTTCGGCGGCGCGGGCCCGGTACAGGGCACGCTCGGCCTCGTTGCGGGTCAGCGCGGCGGCCCGCTCGAACGCGGCCCGCGCCTCGGCGGGCCGGCCGAGCCGGGCCAGCAGGTCGCCGCGGACCGCCGGCAGCTGCGGATAGTCGCGCAGGGACCGTTCCGCGCCCAGACCGTCCACGATGCGCAGCCCCCGGGCCGGATCGCCGGCCCGGCCCACCGCGACCGCCTGGTTGAGCCGCACCACCGGGGACGGCTGCAGGTAGGCGAGCACCTCGTAGAGCGCGGCGATCCGGGTCCAGTCGGTGTCCGCGGCGGTGTTCGCCCGCGCGTGACAGGCGGCGATGGCGGCCTGGATCGTGTAGCGACCGCCGCCGAGCGCCTCCGCCCGCTCCAGCGCCCGCAGGCCACGCCGGATCAGCAGCCGGTCCCAGCGGCGCCGGTCCTGGTCGTCGAGCAGCACCGGCCGGCCGGACGCGTCGGTGCGGGCCGGCAGCCGGGACGCCTGCAACTCCATCAGCGCGCTCAGGCCGTGCACCTCCGGCTCGTCCGGCAGCAGACCGGTCAGGACCCGGCCGAGCCGGATCGCCTCACGGCACAGCTCCGGCTGCGCCCAGTCGGTGCCGCCGGTCGCCGCGTACCCCTCGTTGAAGATCAGATAGAGCACGCCGAGGACGGTCCCGGTCCGCTCGGCGATCTCGGCGGGCGCCGGCATGCTGAACCGGACGCCCGCCTCGGCCAGGGTGCGTTTGGCCCGGACGATGCGCTGCGCGGCGGTGGCCTCGCTGATCAGGAACGCGCGGGCGATCGCCGGAGTGCTCAGCCCGCCGAGCAGGCGCAGGGTCAGCGCCACCCGGGACTCGGTGGACAGCACCGGATGCGCGGCCGTGAAGATCAGCCGCAGCAGGTCGTCGCCGATGTGGTCGTCGAGATCGGCCTCCTCCGGCCCGGGAACCGCGGTGGCGTCGCCGGCGAGGACCGCGAGCTTCTCCGCGTACCGCTGCCGGCGGCGGATCAGGTCGATGGCCCGGTGCTTGGCGGTGGCCCGCAGCCACGGGCCGGGTTCGCGGGGCACGCCGTCGCGCGGCCACTGCTCCAGGGCGATCACCAGGGTGTCCTGGGCGATCTCCTCGGCCGCGCCGACGTCCTGCAGGAGCCGGGCGAGGCTCGCCACGAGCCTCGCCGACTCGATCCGCCAGACCGCCTCCAGGACGGCCGCCGGGTCGCTGCTCAAGCGCCGGCCGCCGGGAAGTCCTCCGGGCCGAACAGTTTCAGCACGTCGACCTCACCCTCCCAGCCCGGCCACAGGTCCTGGTGGGCGCGCAGGAACCGGGACGCCCACTCGACCGCCTCCTCCTTCGAGCGCACCTCGTAGATCGCGTAGCTGATCACCTCCTTCGCCTCGGCGAACGGCCCGTCGGTGGTCATCAGCTCGCCGCCGGTCAGGCTCACCCGGGCGCCGCTGGCGCTCGGCGCCAGGCCGGAGGTGTCGAGCAGGCTGCCGGCCCGGGTGGCCTCCTCACCGAGGGCCATGATCGCGGCCATCAGCTCGGGCGGCGGCGGGGTGGCGGACTGCTTCGCGCGCAGCAGGGTCAGATAACGCATGTCGGCTCCAATCAGCGGTAGTGGGCGCAGACGGTCGAGAGCCAGGCGGACGCCAGAATCACGGCACCGGTGAAGCCGAACAGGCTCCACGCGCTGCCGCCGCCGGCGGCCAGCGCGGCAAAGGCCGCGAAGAACAACACCCCGGTTGCGTACGAGAAGAGCGCCAGTCTCCCGCGCAAGTGTCGTCCGAGCAGCAGACACGCCGCGACCAGCCCGAGGAATCCGATGCCGCCGAGCAGGAAGTGCAGCCCGCCGTGCCAGCTCACCGGCACTTCCTCCGGGGTGCCGGCCGGGAAGCCGCGCCCCGGGTCGGCGGCGAAGAACCCGGACCCGACCATGCCGAGCCCGTAGAGCCCGATCAGCACGCCCACCGCCCGGGAGGCGGCCCGGGACAGCCCGGCCGCGCCCGCCATGACGAGCAGCCCGGAGACGATCAGGGTGAGGCTGTGCACCCAGCCGAAGGGGCCGTTGGCCAGCATGCTCCAGGCGTGCCGGCTCGGGTCGAAACCGTCCCGCACGGCGATCTCGATCAGCGAGACCAGCACGTAGAGCGGGCCGGCCACGATGCCGGCGGTGAGCAACGTTCGCGTACGCATGGGGTGTTCTCCTCGTTCGACGGGCTGTTTCACCCCTTGCTCGAACGGCGTCACCGCGGATCGACACGCCCGCCGAACTTTTTCCGAACCAGCGACGGCACGCCGATGCGGTTACCGTGATCGGCGGAGGCGTTCAGGTGGCTGGTGCCCCTCGCGGTCTTCAAAACCGTTGTGGCCCGGTATCCGGGCCGGGCGGGTTCGATTCCCGTCCGCCTCCGCCAAAGACAGCACAGGAAGGGGCCTCGTGGATCCGCGGCGGCGCGTACCCCGTACCGATCTGGTTCTGGAGGATCCGCGCCTGCGAGCCGCCGCCGACACGCTCGGCCGGGCCACGGTGAAGGCGGCGGTCGTCGCCGCCCAGCAGCGCGCCCGGGACGGCCTGCTCGCGCCCGGCGCGGTCGCGGACGCGGCGGTGGCCGCGCTCCCGGTGACCGCGGGCGG
>NZ_JBEZZB010000138.1:0-27948 GCF_040638955.1 Actinoplanes sp. NPDC024001 | reverse complement strand
TTGTCGGCGATCCTCACCAGGGGGCCGGAGCCACCGAGCAGTTTGACGGCATCGTGGTACGTCAGTCCCTGCGGCACCAGCACACTATAGGAACCACGGCCAGCGACCCGCCGGCCAACTGGTGACCGGCGCGCCGACTCAGATGTCGGACGGCAGATCGCCTGGCGGCTGCGGAGAGCCGCCGTCATCGGGCGCGAACCGGGTAGATCGCGGGTGTCCGCGGTCTTTGACCGCGAACCCTACGCATACCCGGCGACCGGGACGGCGGTGTATGCGGCGCCGGCCGCCGGGACCGGACCGGCCAGGTCCAAAGTCCGGAAGAAACGGTCCGGTGCCGGCGCGGCATGCCGGTAGGCGTGGGGCGCGTCGAGCCGCGAAGTCGGCGGGATCGCTCAGCATGCGGGCCATACCCGCCGAGTGTGCGCCGCAGATGACCGGGATGAGGAACGCGCTCCACCATCGAGGCGATCTCGGTGTGGACGCCGGCGCTGACGTCCCTCTACGCCTGGGCGGCAGCCGTTTGGAGCGACGAAGCCGTGACGCGGCCGACCGGGACGGTCTCCCGCGGAAACCCGTCATGTCGGCAGGGCCGACTCAGCGATCGGCGCCGAGGTTGAGCAGATGCTGCGCCGGCGGCTGTGGATCCATCTGCGACAGGTGAGGCGTCAGGGCCGGCGGCAGTCCTCAGGCGACAGCGCGGTGATCGACTGCATCCCTACGACCTGGACGACGCCGACCCGGTCCGTTCCTGGTCAAGCGCACGCACCCGTTCAGTGCTGATCCGTTCCGCCCCGCACCGGCCCGGTTACGGCGTCGTCGGTGACCTGGCCCGGGCCGATCGGCACCAGGAGTACCGGCAGGCGTGCCGCCTTGAGCAGCCGGGCGCTGACGCTGCCCAGCAGCAAGTCCAGAACGGCTCCCTGCCGGCGGTTGCCTACCACCAGCACGGACGCGCCGGCCGACTCGGTCAGGGTCAAGATTCGCTGAGGTACGTCACGCGCGGCAGCGGCGGTCGACAGCACGGTGGCCTCGATGTCCTGCTCCCGCAGCCGGCGAACCGCGCGATGCAGCACAGTGCTCGCTGCCGTGCTGTCCTCGGCGACGAATCCACTGCGGCTGATCACCACTTCCTGCACGTGGACGATGACGACGTTCGCGCCGGTGCCGCGAGCGAGAGACTCGACAACGGGCAGCGCGTCCCCATCCGACTGCGAAGTATCGGTGGCCCACGCGATCGTCGCGAACACGGATCCTCCTTGAATACTGCGGTCCTCAGTGGGATCGCCCTGCGCCAGACCGGTGCCCGGCGCGTCTCCTGTTTCCAGGTTGCCAGCCGGATGGTCCGGCGGCGTCGGCCGCCGGGAGTCAACTTCGGCCAGCCTTGTTGCCGACTGCCAGCAAGCACTCTGCGGCCTCCGACGACCGATCCGCTCTGCGTTATTGCCGGTTGTCGGCAAGCCGTGTCGCCTGGGTTGTCCGGGGTGACGCGCTGTGGTCGCGACGGTTACCCGGCAGGCTGAAGTCACCTGCAGACCGACTCGCCGCCGAACGGCGACGCTTGTGATCAGAAGGGACCAGCCAGTGAACGCCACCACGCACGTGGCGCCCAACGCCGGCAGCGCGTCGTCTCTGCGCCTGTTGCGCGACATTCTGGAGGAGCAGTTCGCCACCCGGACCAACCGTTTGACCGAGCTCATGCTCTGCGGGGCGGTGCCCAAGCACGGGTATGACCCGCGCACCCTGGCCGCGCTGACCCGGGCGGCCCGCCAGGGCGTCGTCGACACCGCCGACGCATTGCGGCGCATGTCCCAGAACACCTACGGCATCTGTGAACGCTGCCGGCAGGCCATCCCGCTGGGTCGCCTGCGGATGTACCCGGAGGCCAGGTACTGCGCGCCGTGCCACCAGATCCGCCGGCCCTGACAACCGTCAGCACCGCAGGCGACACATCCCCTCGACGGAAAGGAACGCCCGCCATGAACGCTCCGGTCGTCGAGGGTTCACCACCGTCCGCAGCACGGTTCACTACGCCGCGCGTGAGGCGCGTCGAGTCGCGCGTGACCACCAGGTGGACGGAGGCGACCCGCGGTCAGGCGGGGTGACGCCGGACGTTGCGGTCGCTGCGGTCCGGGACGTCGGCCAGCCCGTCGGCGAGCCGCTGCATCAGCGCGGCCACGGCCGCCCGGTCGCTGGCGGACCAGCCCTGCATCGCCTGCCCGAAGAGGTGGGCACCCTGCTCGTCGACGCCCTGCAGCTGTCGTCGGCCCGCCTCGGTGACGGTCAGCAGAGCGGCGCGCTTGTCGCCCGGGTCGTTCGCGCGGGCGACGAGCCTGCGCTCCTCAAGCCGGCGCACCTGAGGGGTGATGGTGGATTTGTCGACTCCCTGCCAGGCGGCGAGCTCGGAGGCGCGCATCGGGCCATGGGTGGCGACGGTCCGCAGGAGGGTGATGTCGTTCGTGGACAGGGCCGGTGCGGCGGCCCCCAGCAGGAACCGGCGCACGTCGCCGCGCTGCGCCCATCGCATCAGATGGGTGAACGCTTCCTGAACGCGGAGGGCGGGGGAGTCGGGATCGTGCATGTGGCCGAGCTTACCCCGTGAGTTGGTTTGGGCAAACCAACTATCGTGATATAGTTTTGTTCTACCAACTAAACGAGGGAGGCGAGACGACATGGCCGCCATGACAACTCAGGTCCGCACCGCCGACCACTCGGTGGGAGATTTCTACCGGCTCGGCGAGTTCACGGCCTATCCCGATGCCGCCAACCTGCTGCACCGGCTCTACGAGGGCGGATTCCCGGTCCTGCGGGCCCGCATCCTCGATCTGCACCCGAGTCGCGGCGAGCGATCCGACTGGCTCCTCGCCGGCCGTGCGGCGCTGATCGGCGCCGGTCTCGGCGCCTGGCTCGGCCTGCTCGCTGGCCTTGTGCTGCTCCTGGTCCTCCCTGGCCTCGCCTGGCTGGACGTCGTGCTTGGAGCTCTGTTGATCGGAGCGGCCGCCGGCGGTGTCCTCGGCCTGATCATTCACGAGGGCACCGACGCACGCCGTGACCGCGGGGAGCCCGCCGCCGACCGCTACCGCTACGCGGTAGAGGTCGAGACCGCCTACATCGCGGATGCCGCCCGAGCGCTGGGCGACCGCGCCGCGCGAACCCCGACGCAATTACCTACCGGCCGTTGAGCCCGGCAGGTTAGCGGCGACGACAGGACGGGCAAGGCAGTCACGCAGGCTCGCTGCCGAACGCTGACCGTCGCCAAGATCGATGCGGGTCAGGAGGCTCACATGCACCTGGAGAGAACCGCTCTGCCCGGCCTGGGCGTGTCGTACACCTTCGGCACGGCCGAGGGGCAGCGCATCGGAGTGATCACCCACCTCGACGGCCGCCGCGAGGTGATCGCGTACGACCCCGACGATCACGAGACCGTCCGGCACACCGCCGTGCTCACCGATACGGAAGCCCGAACCGTGGCCCATCTTCTCGGGCTGCCGGTGTTCGTAGACGAGGTGCGGCAACTGGCCGACGGTCTGGACGGCGTGGCCTCGGTGCGCATTCCGTTGGTCGCCGGGTCGCCGTACTGCGGCCGGCGACTCGGCGACACGCGTGCACGTACCCGTACCGGTGCTTCCGTGGTGGCGGTGATCCGTGACGGCCGTGCGATCGCGTCGCCCGAGCCGGACTTCGTCTTCCGGGCCGGCGACGCTCTCGTCGCCGTCGGCGACGACGTGGCCGTCGCGGAGCTGCGGGAATTGCTGATGAACGGCTGAGCAGCGACCGCAGCCCACGAGTGACCTGAACCGAACGCCGGACGCCGGCCGTCGCCGTCGGCAGACAGGGGACCGCGCGTGCTTGTGCTGTTGACCGTCCACCTGGGCGCCGCACTGCTGGCGCCCACACTGGTGCGCCGGCTCGAACTGCGGGCTTTCTACCTGCTGGCGCTGGTGCCGGCCGCCGGCTGCGGATGGGCGTTGACGCAGACCCCGGCCATCCGCGACGGGGGCGCCCTCACCGAGGTTTACCGCTGGGCCGACCAGCTCGGTCTGGACCTGGCCCTGCGGATGAGCACCCTGTCCTGGCTGATGATGCTTCTCGTCGGCGGTGTCGGTTCCCTGGCGCTGTTCTACTGCGCCCGGTACTTCTCGCCCGGCGAACCCGGGCTGGCCCGCTTCGCCGGCGTCTTCGTCGGTTTCGCCGGGGCGATGCTGGGGCTGGTCGTGTCCGACAACCTCATCGTCCTGTACGTCTTCTGGGAGCTGACCACGGTCTTCTCCTACCTGCTGATCGGGCACGACCCGACGAGCCGGGCCGGCCGGCAGGCGGCGTTGCAGGCTCTGATCGTCACCACGCTCGGCGGGCTGGCGATGCTGGTCGGGATCATCATGCTGGGCGAGCACGCCGGCACCTATCGCTGGTCGCAGATGACCGGCGCGCTGCCGGACGGCGGATACCTTGCGGTCGCGGTCGTTCTGCTGCTGTTCGGCGCGCTGTCCAAATCGGCGATCTTCCCGTTCAGCTTCTGGCTGCCCGCCGCGATGGCCGCCCCGACACCGGTCAGCGCCTACCTGCACGCGGCCGCGATGGTCAAGGCCGGGGTATTCCTGGTCGGGCTGCTCGGGCCGGTGCTCGCCGGCGCCGCGCCGTGGCGCCCGGTCGCCGTGCTGGCCGGCGCCGTGGCCATGCTGTTCGGCGGCTGGACGGCGCTGCGCCAGCACGACCTGAAACTGCTGCTGGCCTACGGCACCGTCAGCCAGCTGGGCCTGCTGACCATCGTCCTCGGCGCGGGTTTCCGCGACGCCGCCCTGGCCGGCGCCATGATGCTGCTGGCCCACGCCCTGTTCAAAGCGGCGCTGTTCTTCGTGGTCGGCATCGTCGACCACACGGCCGGTACCCGCGACCTGCGGGAACTCAGCGGTCTGCGGCGCTCGGCGCCCGCGGTGTGGGCGGTGGCGGTGCTGGCCGCGCTGTCCATGGCGGGTGTGCCGCCGCTTGCCGGCTTCGTCGGCAAGGAGGCGATCTTCGACGCCTTCCTCGGTGGTGACGGGTGGGACTGGGCGGTCCTGACCGTGGTGGCCGGCGGGTCCGCGCTGACAGTCGCCTACACGCTGCGCTTCCTCTGGGGCACCTTCGGCGACAAGGCCACGGTTGCGTCCCCTGCGGTCCAGCGGGTGTCGTGGTGGTTCCTGACCCCACCGGCGCTGCTCGCAGCCGCCGGGCTGGCCACTGGGCTGGGCGCGCCGGCGCTCGACGCGATCCTGTCCGGCTACGCCGACGCCTATCCGGACACCGGCGCTTACCATCTGGCGCTGTGGCACGGCGTCACCCCCGCCCTCGGCCTGTCCGTGCTCGTGCTCACCGCAGGTTTCGCAATGTTCCTGGTGAACGTGAAAGCCCGGTGGTGGCGTCGGCTGCGCCTGCCGTTCGACAGCGCCACCGGCTACGAGCGGGCCACCGCCGGCCTGGGCCGGCTCGCGGTCGAGGTCACCGGCGCCACCCAGCGCGGCTCCCTGCCGGTCTACCTGGGCACGATCCTGATCGTCCTGATCCTGGTCGGCGGCACGGCACTGGTCCTCGGCGGACCGCCGCCGGCGGGCTTCCGGCTCTGGGACCACGCACTGCAGCTGATCCCGGCAGCCGCCTTGATCATCGCGGCCTTCTTCGCGACGCGGACCCGGCGCCGGCTGGCCGGGGTGGTGCTGGTCGGGGTGACCGGCTACGCGACGGCGGCCCTGTTCATCCTGCACGGCGCCCCGGACCTGGCCCTGACGCAGTTCCTGGTCGAGACCTGCACGATGGTGATGTTCGTGCTGGTGCTGCGCCGACTGCCCGGCCACTTCTCGGTCCGGCCGCTGGTAGCCAGCCGGCGCCTACGGGTGGCCATCGGGATCGCCGCCGGCGCCGTGGTCTCCGGCCTGGCGTACGTCGCCACCGCCGGCCGGCAGGCCATCCCGGTCTCCACCGGCTTCCCGGAGCCCGCCGTGTCCTATGGCGGCGGTCGCAACGTCGTGAACGTGACGCTGGTCGACATCCGCGCCTGGGACACCATGGGGGAGATCTCAGTGCTCCTGGTGGCGGCCATCGGCGTCGCCGCTCTCGTCTTCGGCGGATCCCGGCGTCTGCTGCACAGCCGCCGCCGCCCTGGACCGTTCCCGGCGCCACCGCAGGGCCAGGTCTGGCTGATGGCCGGCCACACCGTCGACGCTGGGCTGCGCTCGCCGATCCTCGAGGTTGTCACCCGGCTGCTGTTCCACACCATCGTGCTGTTCTCGATCTACCTGCTGTTCGCCGGCCACAACGCCCCGGGCGGCGGTTTCGCCGGCGGGCTCGTCGTCGGCCTGGCGCTGGTGCTGCGCTACCTGGCCGGCGGCCGGCACGAACTCGACGTGGCGGCACCGGTCGACGCCGGCGTGGTGATGGGAACCGGCCTGTTCATCGCGCTGGGCACCGGCCTGACCGCCCTGCTGGCCGGCGGTGAGGTGCTGCAGAGCGCCCTGCTCGACTGGCGCCTGCCGGTGCTGGGCCACGTCCACTTCGTCACCTCGATGGTCTTCGACGTCGGTGTCTACCTGGTCGTCATCGGCGTGGTGCTGAACATCCTGCGCAGCCTGGGCGCCGAGGTGGACCGGCACGAGCAGATCGAACGCGCCGAGGCGCAAGCCCGGCGGGAGGAGGAACTCGTATGAGCCCGAACCTGCTGTTGGTGATCGTCGTCGGCGTCCTGTTCGCGGCCGGGGTCACGCTGCTGCTCGAACGCAACCTGACCCGCGTCATCCTCGGCATCACCATGCTCGGCAACGCCGTCAACCTGCTGATCCTGCTCGGCGGCGGCTACGGCGGGCCCCCGATCGTCGGCGTCACACCCGAGGCGCGGATGAGCGACCCACTGACCCAGGCGATGATCCTCACCGCCATCGTGATCACCCTGGGCATGACCGCCTTCCTACTCGCGATGGCGTACCGCAGCTGGCTGCTGAACGGTCACGACGACGTCCAGGACGACGTCGAGGACCGGCGGATCGTGCAGCTGGCCGAGCGGGACCAGGGCCTGGCCGACCAGGACACGGCGGACGAGCCGTCGGCCGCCGGGGCAGGGGGACAGCAATGACGTGGCTCGTCCCGCTGCCGGTGATCATGCCGCTGCTCGGCGCGGCGCTGACCCTGCTGATGCGCAGGCGCCCCAACGCGCAGCGGGCGGTGAGCGTGACCGTGCTCGCGGCCACCCTGGCCGTGACGATCATGCTGCTGGCGCTGACCGTCAACGGCGAGACGCTGACCGTGGCCGTCGGCGGCTGGGCGCCGCCGCTGGGCATCGTCCTGGTCGCGGACCGGCTCGCCGCCCTGATGCTGGTGGTCTCCGCCGCGGTGACACTGTGCGTGCTGATCTACTCGATCGGCCAGGGCATGACCGACCGCGAGGAGAACACCCCGGTCTCGGTCTACCACCCGGCGTACCTGATCCTCACCGCCGGCGTCACCAACGCGTTCCTGGCCGGCGACCTGTTCAACCTCTATGTCGGTTTCGAGATCCTGCTCGCGGCCAGCTATGTGCTGATCACGATCGGCGCCACGAAGAGCCGCATCCGCGACGGCACGACGTACGTGGTGGTCAGCCTGCTGTCCTCCCTGATCTTCCTCACCGCGATCGGCCTCATCTACGCCGCGACCGGCACCCTCAACCTGGCCCAGCTCGCCGGCCGGCTCGACGCGCTGCCTGACAGCCTGCAACTGGGGCTGCAGGGCATGCTGCTGCTCGCCTTCGGCATCAAGGCGGCCGTCTTCCCGCTGTCCGCCTGGCTGCCCGACAGCTACCCCACCGCTATCGCGCCGGTGACCGCGGTGTTCGCGGGCCTGCTCACCAAGGTCGGTGTATACGCGATCATCCGTACCCAGACCCTGCTCTTCCCGGACGGCCCGGCGGCGACCGTGCTGCTGGTGGCCGCGCTGCTCACCATGCTCGTGGGCATCCTGGGGGCGGTGGCCCAGTCGGACATCAAACGGCTGCTCTCGTTCACTCTGATCAGCCACATCGGCTACATGCTGTTCGGGATCGGGCTCGCCTCCGACGTCGGCCTGTCCGGGGCCATCTTCTACGTCGTGCACCACATCATCATTCAGACCACACTGTTCCTGGCCGCCGGGCTGATCGAGCGCCAGGGCGGCACCACGACCCTGGAACGCCTCGGCGGGCTGGCCAAGTTGGCGCCCGTACTCGGGGTGCTGTTCTTCCTGCCCGCCCTCAACCTCGCCGGGATTCCGCCGTTCTCCGGCTTCCTCGGCAAACTCGGGCTGCTGCAGGCCGGCGTCGCCGACGGCGGCATCCTGGCCTGGCTGCTGGTCGCCGGCAGCGTCGTCACCAGCCTGCTCACCCTCTACGCCATCGGCCGGGTCTGGAACCTGGCGTTCTGGCGCACCCCGCGCACCGCCACCGCGCCGGACGCCGACGCCGTACCCGGCCGGGGGATGTCACGGCTGATGGTCGGATCGACGGTCGCCCTGGTCACGCTCGGAACCGCGCTCACCCTGATCTCCGGGCCGCTGTTCGACGTCACCAGCCAGGCCGCCACCGAACTGCTCGACCGCGAACCGTACGTGTACGCCGTGTTCGGAGAGGAGTCGCCGTGACCCGCACCGCGCCCGCGGTACCCGCCTCGGTTCCGGCCCGCGTCCGGTGGCGTGACCGAATCGTGGCAGCCACCGTCCTCGTCGGCATCTGGATGCTGCTGTGGGGCGTCTTCTCCTGGGCGAACCTGTTCAGCGGACTTGTCGTCGCCGCCGTCGTCCTCGCCGTCTTCCCGCTGCCGCCGGTCACCTTCGCCGGGCGGCCCCGCCCTCTCGGACTGCTGCGCCTGGCCTGGCGGTTCCTCACCGACCTGGTCACCGCCAGCCTGCAACTGGCCGTTCTCGCCCTCCGGTTCGGTCACCGGCCGCGCAGCGCCATCATCCGGGTGCCGCTGCGGGTGCCCTCCGACCTGGTGCTGACCCTCACCGGTGAGGCCGTGTCCCTGGTGCCCGGCAGCCTCATCGTGGACACCGACCAGGCCGCGACCGCCCTGTACATCCACGTCCTCGGGGTGCCGGACGCCGCCGCCGTGGAGGAGTTCCGCCGCAGCGTCTACGCGACCGAGGAGCGCATCGTGCGCGCCATCGGCTCCGACGCCGAGATCAAGATGCTGGAGCACCACCCCGCATCGGGAAAGGAACCCGCATGACCGTGGTCGGGATCATCGTGTCCGTCCTGCTCGTCACCGCCGTGACCCTCGTACTGGTCCGGGTCGTGCGCGGGCCCACCACGCTGGACCGCATCGTCGCCGTCGACGTCCTGCTCGCCGTCGTGGTGTGCGCGATCGCCGCCGAGGCGGCCTATACGCGTGATGCGACGTCGCTGCCGATCCTGGTCGTGCTGTCGATCCTGGGCTTCATCGGCTCGGTCAGCGTCGCCCGGTTCGCACCGCGGAGCCGGCGATGACCGCCGGCACCGTCGCCGACGTCCTGTCCGCCGTCTGCCTCATCTGCGGGGCGCTGCTCAGCCTCGCCGCCGGCATCGGCCTGCTGCGCTTCCCCGACCTGCTGTCACGCATGCACGCGGCGACCAAGCCGCAGGTGCTGGGCCTGCTGCTCATCCTCACCGGTACGGCACTGCGGCTGCGGAACACCATCGACATCACCACGCTGGTACTGATCGGCGTCTTTCAGCTCGTCACCGCGCCGGTGGCCGCGCACATGGTGGGCCGGGCGGTGTACCGCAGCGGCCAGGTGGACAAGGAGCTGCTGGTGGTCGACGAGCTGGCCGCCGCCCAGAACGACAGTAATGCCCGGGTATGACGACGCTAGGTGATCGGCCGCACGGATGGTAGGGATGTCCGCCCCGCGGGTGCTGCTGATCCTGGATCTGGCCGGGACGTTCGCGTTCTCGCTGAACGGTGCGCTGACCGCGGTCCGGGCCGCACACCTCGACATCGTCGGGGTCCTCACGCTCGGGGCCATCACCGCCGTGGGCGGAGGTGTCATCCGTGATGTGCTGCTCGGATCGCTGCCCCCGGCCACGTTCCTCGACTGGCGCTACATCGCGGTGGCGCTCGGCGGCGGGATGATCGTATTTCTGTTCGGTCGCTGGCTGGACCGGTTCGCCGGTGCCATCGATGTTCTTGACGCCGCGGGGCTGAGCCTGTTCGCGGTCACCGGTGCGGTCAAGGCGCTCGCGCTGGGTGCCGGACCGGCGCAGGCGGTGATCCTCGGTGCGATCACCGCGGTGGGCGGTGGGACGGTGCGTGACGTGCTGATCCGGCGGATCCCCAGCGTATTGAGCAGCGGGCTGTACGCGATCCCGGCGCTGGCCGGGGCTGCGATGGTGGTGATCGCCAGCAGCGCCGGGTGGGATCAGGTGTTCGGTGCGCCGGCGGCTCTCGGCGCGGCCGGTGTGTGTTTCCTGATCAGGATGGTCGGCCTGCACCGCGGGCTCGACGCGCCGCGTCCGCCCGGCACCGACAACCGGGATTCCGCGGACGACTGATCAGTGGTCGGCAACCGCGCCCATATGGGCCAGGGTGGCCACGACCGCGGCCTCCGTGCCGGTCCGCAGGGTGGGCTGCATCGCCGGGGCGAAGCCGGGGTTGTGGTTGGGCAGGACAGCCGAGCCGTCGGCGAAGCCGCCCAGCCCCCAGTACGTGTAGGGCGCACCGAAGGCGTCCGGGATCCGGCTGAAGTCCTCGCTCGCCGGGACCGGGGTGAAGCGGTGCACCCGGGCCGTCCCGAAGTGGCCGCGAAACGCGGCGGTGACCCGGTCGGTGACCATGCTGTCGTTGTCGGTGACGGGGAACTGCTCGTAATGCTCGAAGCTTGGCGGGCGCGGTGTCGCGGCGGCCGAGCACTCGGTCCGCACGATCCGTTCGATGGCGGCGAGCACGGTGTCGCGGACGTGGGTGTCGTAGGTGCGCACGTTGAGCAGCAGCACCGCCTCGTCCGGAATGATGTTGCTCTTGGCTCCGGCGTGCAGGCTGCCGACGGTGACGACAGCGAAGTCGCTCGGGGAGATCAGGCGCGACGGGATCGTCTGCAAGCGCAGGACGATCGAGGCGGCGAGCACGATCGGGTCGACGCCGAGGTGCGGCATCGAACCGTGTGAGCCCTTTCCGTGGATCGTGACCCGGATGGAGTCACCGGCGGAGAACACCGGGCCGGCAGCCGTCGCCAAGTGCCCGGCCGGCGGGTCGGTGAGCACATGCTGGCTCAGGGCCACGCCGGGAGCCGGTATCCGGCTGGTCAGGCCGTCGTCGAGCATGGCCTGCGCGCCGGCGGCGGTCTCCTCGCCCGGCTGGAACAGGGCCAGGTAGGTGCCGCTCCAGGCTTGCGGCCGGGCGGCGAGCAGCCGGGCGGCGCTGAGCCCGCAGGCGACGTGGATGTCGTGGCCGCAGGCGTGCATGACGCCTGTCTTCTCCGAGGCGTACGGCAGGCCGGTCGTCTCAGTCACCGGAAGGGCGTCCATGTCGGCCCGGAACAGGACGGTCGGCCCAGGCCCGTTCGTCAGTGCCCCGACGACCCCACCGCCGATGCGGTGCACCTGGTAGCCGGCGGCGCGCAGGTGACCGGCCACCGTGTCGGCCGTGCGCGTCTCCTGCATGGACAGTTCGGGGTGACGGTGCAGGTCGGCGTAAACTTCCTCCTGCCATCGGGCGATGGCATCCAGGCCGGCCACCACCTGCTGCGCTGATCGCACTGCTGGTCACCTCGTTTCGGCGTCGCACCATCTTATGGCTGCCGCCCTGACCGGTTCTCGTCCTTGAAGAGGTGGTGCAGGTGTCGGAGACGTCCCGCGAGCGCGCTGAGAAGCTGGTCCTGAGCATGACGCTGGAGCAGAAGATCGCCCAGTTGCACGGTGCCATGGAGACGATCGACATCTACGCATTGAGCGCACAGGCCGCGGAGTCCGGGGCGGACCTGGACCAGCTCGCCGCGCAGATCCGGGTCGAGCGGCACGTCCCGGCGATCGACGAGCTGGGGATTCCCCGGTTCCGGATCACCAACGGTCCGGTCGGGGTCGGCATGGGTGACGGGACGCCGAGCCCGCCGGCCACCTCACTGCCGATGACCATCGGCCTGGCCGCCGGCTTCGATCCCGAGTTGGCGTACGCCTACGGCGACGTGATCGGCGCGGAAACCGCGACGCTGGGCCAGCACGTCCTGGAGGGCCCTGGCGTGTGCCTGCACCGGACCACCATCGCCGGCCGCAACTTCGAGTACTTCTCCGAGGACCCGTACCTGACCGGCGTGATGGGGGTCGCGGTGACCCGGGCCATTCAGGCCCACGACGTGATCGCCATGGGCAAGCACTACGTGGTCAACGATCAGGAATACGAACGGTTCCGGGCCAGCGTCGAGGTCGACGAGCACGTGCTGCGCGAGCTCTACCTGCTGCCCTTCGAGATGCTGGTCAAGGACGCCGGGATCGCTGCGATCATGAGCGCCTACAACCGCATCCGCGGGGTGTACGCCACCGAGTACCGGCACACGCTGACCGACATCCTGCGCACCGAATGGGGCTTCCCGGGCTACGTGCAGTCCGACTTATGTCGGTCAGCTGGCGCACCTGCTCGGGTGTCAGCGCGTCGATGACGTGCCGCCGGACGGTGTCGACGTGCCCTGGTGCGCTCGCCCCGACCTTCTGCCGGCCGGCCGGGGTGAGCCGGATGTTGGTGGCCAGGGCGTCCTGCGGGCAGGGGAACCTCTCGACCAGCCCGAGCGTGTCCAGCCGTGGCGTCGAGCACGCCGGGCAACAGTTCCAGCACTGCGGCGAGACGGATCCAGGCGGCGAGTTCTTCGCGGCTCAGCGGCCCCGGCCGCGGTGCTCACCCCTGGTCGGGCTTGTCACGTTGCGGGGTGTACCCCGGTGGTTGCTGTGGCGTAGCCAGCAGCGGTTCAAGGCCGACGACCGGGCGCCGGACCGGACCGTCGGTGCTCACCTCGACCTCCTCGCCGTAAAGCAGGACGGTGAGCCGGGCGCCGGGGCCGTCGCGCAGCGACACCCGTACCTCGTGGTGGTCGGCCTCGACCAGCAGCCGCAGGCCGCTGTGCCGCAGGCGGAAGCGCAACGCGCGGATGCCTGCGGGCAACCGCGGCGCCAGCGCCGGGACCCGACCCTGTTCGCGCAGACCGCCGAAGCCCTCGACGATGGCCGACCACGCACCCGCGAGTGAGGCAAGGTGCAGCCCGTCGCGGGTGTTGCGGTGCAGGTCGCGCAGATCCACCAGCGCGGCCTCCCAGGCGTAGTCGTGCGCCAGCTCCAGGTGACCGACCTCGGCGCACATCACCGCTTGCGTGCAGGCCGACAGCGACGAGTCGCGCACGGTGATGCGCTCGTAATAGTCGACGTTGCGCGCTTTCTGCTCGGGGGTGAACGCTTCCGGGCACCAGTGCATCGCCAGCACTAGGTCAGCCTGTTTGACCACCTGCCGGCGGTACAACTGGAAGTACGGGGCGTGCAGCATCAGCGGTTGATCCGGTCGCTCGTCGGCGAAGTTCCACGGGGCGTAACGGGTGAACCCGGTGGACTGTTCGTGCACGCCGAGCCGTTCGTCGTAGGGCACATGGACCGCCTCGGCCGCCGCCTGCCAGGTCTGCGGCTCCTCCGGCCGGACCCCGAGCCGCTCGGCGGCCTCGGGCAGACGAGCGCAGGCGTCGGCGGCGGCGCGCAGGTTGCGGGCCGCCATCAGGTTGGTGAACAGGTTGTCGTCGGTGACCGCGCTGTACTCGTCCGGTCCAGTGACGCCGTCGATATGCCAGGCCCCGTCGGCGTCGTGGTGCCCGTGCGACACCCACAGCCGGGCCGTCTCCACCAGGATCTCCAGCCCGCATTCCGGCTCCAGCGCGTCGTCGCCGGTGACCTGCCGGTAGCGTTCGACGGCGCGGGCGATCACCGCGTTGAGGTGCAGCGCGGCGGTGCCGGCCGGCCAGTACGCCGAGCACTCCTCGCCGTGGATCGTCCGCCACGGGAACGCGGCGCCGTCCAGACCGAGCGTGTGCGCCCGCTGCCGGGCTTGGTCCAGGATGCTGTGCCGCCACCGCAGCGTGTCGGCCGCGGCGTGCGGCGCGACGTAGGTCAGCAGCGGCAGGACGAAGCCCTCCGTGTCCCAGAACGCATGCCCGTCGTATCCGGGTCCGGTCAGCCCCTTCGCTCCAATGGCGCGGCGCTCGGCGCGGGCGCCGGCCTGCAACACGTGGAACAGCCCGAACCGGACCGCCTGCTGCAGAACCGGGTCGCCGTCGACCTCGACATCCGCGGCATCCCAAAAGTCGTCGAGGTAGGCGCGCTGGTCGGCGGCGAGACCGCTCCACTGTGCGAAGCGGGCGCCGTTCAGCGCCCCGGCGACCTGGTCGCGCAGCGCCTCCGGTGAGCGAGAGGAGCTCCAGGCGTACCCGAGGTACTTGGTGATCCGCAGGCGCTGGCCGGGGCGCAGCACGGTGACCACCGTGGTGCGCGCCCAGTCGGCGCGCACGTCGGTCTCCTCCTCGTAGTCGCCGGGCGCCTCGACCGCGTGGTCCATGCCGGCGGCCATGAGCAGCCCACTGGCGCGTGTGCGGTGCAGCAGCACCGCGCCGTGCTGCTCGGTGTCCTGCGCGACGGCCACCAGCGGCCGGTCCAAGGCGGCGGCGACGCGGGGGTCGTCGGAACGCTGCGGCTGCTCCTCGTTGGCCACCAGCCCGGACTGCACGGTGATCCGCACCTGCTGGTCGAGCGCCTCCACCACATATTCGATGGCGGCAACGGCGCGCTGGGTGAAGGACACGAGCCGGCGGCTGCGGATCCGCACCCGCCGCCCCGCTGGCGACTGCCAGGTGACCGAACGCCGCAGTTGCCCGTCGCGCAGGTCGAGGACCCGTTCGTGGGCGAGCAGGTTGCCGTGCGCCACGTGGAAGGGCTCGTCATCGACCATCAAGCGGATGAGCTTGCCGTCGGTGACGTTGACGACGGTCTGCCCCTGCTCGGGGTAGCCGTAACCGCCTTCGGGGTACGGCAGCGGGCGCTGCTCGTAGTAGGCGTTCAGGTAGGTGCCGGCGATGGTGTGCGGCTCACCCTCGTCCAGGTTTCCGCGCAGGCCGATGTGGCCGTTTGCCAAGGCGAACACCGATTCGGTCTGGGCGAGCCGGGTGGTCTGCAGCGACGGCTCGCTGATCAGCCACGGCTCGACCGGGAACACGGCGTCGTCGATCATGCCCATCTGACCCTCCGCAGCGGCGGGGCTTGCGCGCTGGTCCGGGACCCCGCGATCGCCCGGCACGTCGTTTCACCCTGGCCGACGGCGCGACGTGGGTCAAACGACTCCGCCGTTAGCTGGCATGGACAGCAAGGCCTGCCGCCACTGCGCGATCTGCTGCGTAGGGCGCCCTCGGTGTAACCGTCGTCCTTACGGCAGCCTGGCGGGCCGGCTCGCGAGCGCCTTCAAGCGACCGCGAGTGTCACCACGGTCAGGTAGTGCATGCCGCGCGAGCCTCGGCTGCGGGCGAACTCCCCGTAGGTGTAGAAGCCGGCCATCGGCACTCCGGGGATCGTGTTCTCCATCGCGGCGATCTCCTGCTCGATGCCGGCGGGGCCGAGCCGGGCCTTGCGGACTCCGCAGTCGAACACCAGAGCACCGGCCGGCTGATCCCCGCCGAGTGATTCGATCGCCTGCCGGCACGACTCCGCGCCCGCCAGGATCAGCGACTCCTCCTCGGTGACCATCTCCCATACCAGCGCGCCCTGCGGTACGTCGGCGATGAACACCAGGGAGCCGTCCTCCGGGTTGGCGGCGTGCGCGATCCGGATGTCCTCCCCGGTGCGCCGTGCCAACCCGAGGGGTTTCGCGAAGGCGGCGTCCTGGAATGCCTGGGCGTCGGCGACAAGCGACCGGTCGGCGTTGATCCGCTTGAGGTAGACGTCGAGGGCCGGTGTCTCGTCGAGCTCGTACAGCCGTCCGCCGTCGCTGCGTGTCACGACCATCGGGTCGCCGCGTTTGCGCCAGCCGTGGGCGATGCCGATGCCGAGGCTGGCGTCGGAGCCGAGGCCCACGCCGACGACCGCATCGGTCAGCACCTGAACACCGTGACGGTCGCCCAGGAACTGGTGGGTGCGGCTGAACGTCATGTCGTCGCCGGCGCACCCGCCGACCAGCGGCACCGCCGCGCTCGCGGCCGCGTAGGCGCCGCGTATCACCTCGTCCTGTACCCCGGAGAGCCCGTCGCACAGCAGCAGACCCGCGCGGTGCTCCTTGGTCAGGCCGGCCAGTCCGGCGACCGCGTCGGCGCCCGCATCCTGCGGGCGCGTCGAGACGCTGTGCCCGACCGCGGTGCGCACTTCCAGGCCTGCGCCGCCGAGAGCCGCCACAACCACGCCTGCCTCGGCAGCGCCCGGCCCGGAGACGATCGCACCGGTGGTCGTGCAGCCGACGATGACGCCGCCCTCGCCCGCCTCGCCTCGAACGCCATCGAGCAGAGGTTCGAACTCGTAGCGCGTCGAGCATAAGACGATCAACAGGCTCGGGTCGCGCCCGGCGACCGCCAGCGCCGCAGCGGCCTTGCCGGCGGTCGAGGCGTCCTCGCTCGCACTGTGCCCCACACCCATCCAGCGTGACGGATCGCCGGTCCGGCTCTGCATACCCTCCCTATCGGCAGCCGATCGCTGGTGCTGAGCTCGTGGGAGCCATCGCGGGCCGTGGACCTGCGGAGCCCAACCGTCTCAGGGCATCCGGCACCAAGCTTCAGGGACCGGGCTGTCGCGACTGGTCGGCCTCCGCGGTCCCGGCGCGCAGCTGCCCGACCAGCGCCGCGGCGGTCAGTCCGCCGCCGGGGCGGACGCGTCCATCGATTTCCACGTCGTCGGGTGCGCGGCCGCGCAACGTAGGTGGCGGTGCTGGAGGTGCCCAGTGAGAAACCGGGACGGGTGGCAGGCGGTGTAAGCCTCATACCGCTGACGGCGCACGACAGGCCGTCAACCCGGCGGCGAGGCGTTCCACCGCCGAAGGGTCTCCGATGAGCCGGCGACGTCGGAGTAGTCGCCGATCGCTTGCGCAACCCGAGCGGCTCGTTCGTGGAGATCTTCGTTGTACGGATCGACGGCGAGCGCCTGCTGGATGAGGGTGACGGCGTGGGCGGGTTCGGCATGATCGGCAAGGACCACGTACGCGTCCAGGACCTCGCGGCGTAGCGTTTCGCGGGCCGGCGTTAGCCAGGCCCATTGATGGCCGGCGGCGAGTTCGCCGTCGTAGAGGTCGACCACCTCTCGGCAAGCCGTCAGCTGGCGTGCGCTGCCGGCGGGGTGGGCGGCGGCGGCCTGGACGGCGTCGCGCCAGGCCCGCAGGTCGGTATCGACGGCGCGGGTGTTGAGCCGGTAGCGGTGGTCGATCCGGTGGATCGGGTCGGCGCCGAGTAGGGGTTGGAGTTGTTTGCGCAGGTCGCTGACGGTGGTGTGGAGCCGTTGGGTGATCGTGGCGGGCGGTATGCCGGGCCAGCAGGCTTGCACGAGCTCGTTCGCCTCGGCGCCGGCCGGGTGGATCGCCAGATAGGCGAGGATCTGCGAGCCGGCGCTGCGGCGTAGCCGGATCTCCTGCCCGCCGACGGTGAGCCGGCATCGGCCGAGCAGTTCCAGGCGTGCGGGCGCATCCGTCGTCTGCGGCGCAGGGTGGGCGGCTGGCGGAGTCCGTGGTGCTGTGTCCTCGACTGCACCGGCGTGCAGGTGGCCGGCCAAGGCGATCAGGTCGCGCGCCTCCTGCTCACCGAGGACACAGACTCGCTTCGGCGCGCCGGGGCTGCCGGTAACGGTGCCGTCGACGGCGACGTGCCAGCGTGCGCTGGCCGTGGGGCAGTTGTCCAGCACCAGCAGGGTGCCGTCGGCCGTGGTGAGGTCGGTCCCGGGGAGCAGCGACAGCAGGTCGGCTTCGCTCACCCGTACCCGATAGGTGTTGTTGTCGGTGGCTGCGGCCAGGACTGCCGTGACCAGCAGGCCGCGCGCGGCTGCGGCCGCGCCCGGACCGGTGAGCGCCAGGATCCCGGCGGGTGGCGGGTTCAGGGCGACCGGTCCCGCAGGCAGGTCAGCGGCGCTGACCGCCGCCACGGTCGCGGGCAAGGGCTGCAGGCCGGGGTCGTCGGCGTGGCTGCATGGCGGCCCCGGACGGTAATGGCGGCGCCGGTGCAGCCACACCAGAGAGGTGACGGCGGTGACGGCTATAGCGGTCGGGTAGGGGATCCAACCGCCGCCGGGCAGCGTGATCCCGTCGGCGCCCGCCCGGGATTCCGGGAGCTGTTGTGCGACGGCCGGCGCGGCGGAGCCGGCATCGACGGAGACAGCGCCGGGCAGGGTGAAGGCGGCGACGCCGGCCATCGAACTGGCGGTGACCTGCGCGGGAGTGGGCAGCGGCATGCGGCGCAGCCGTCGCCAGCCGAGATGCACGCGCCGCAGCGCGCGGCGACCCAGGTAGGCGAGAAGCAACAGCCAGGCCACGCCGGCGACCCCGCCGCAGCAGACGATGATCGTTTCCGGGGTGAGCGGATTCTGCAGCCAGGCGTCGATCTCGGTGCGGGTGGGCCGGGTCAGCGGGTGTTCGATGAGCCACGAGGCGGCCAGCAGCGGTGGCCCGGCGACGACGGTGAGCAGGATCGTCGCGGTGACCAGCCGGTTGGCCAGGCGCATGGTCAGCGGGCTGGGGGAGTGGCGCGGGCCAGCGTCCAGGTGCGCTGGGCGAACCAGGCGGCGACGGCGAACGCGTAGATGACGGCGAGGATGTTCGGCCCGGACCGGGAGATGATCAGGGTGAAGAAGCCGAGCAGCACGGTGAGCACGATGCGGGCGGCGACGTGGCGGACCAGCGCGCAGGTGATGCCGACGCCCATGAGCAGGCCACCGGTGTAGCCGACCAGCTCGTTCCAGCCGTTGGCCCACCACGGCAGTCCGGCGTGCCACCACAGGGCGACCGCGACGGTACCGACCGCGGCGGTGATCATCGAGCTGGCGGGGAAGGTCAGGAACGCGTCCCAGCCGCCGGCCGGGGTCGCAGGGCGGCGCCAGGTGAGAGCGGCCAGCACCAGCGCACACGCGACGGCCGGCAAGATCGGCAGCAGGGACCAGCGCAGCATCTGACTGGTCGGGTAGGCGAAGTAGACCGCGGCGGTGATCGCGTAAAGGCACGCGACCGCCGCTCCGGCGCCGGCCGCTAGGGCGAGCCCGCTGGTTATCCGCGAGCCGGGGTACGCGCGAGCCGCCGCCGCGTTGCTCTGATGGTCGAGGATCGTGGCGAACAGTGACGCTGCCTGCAGGAACGTGATGGCGGCGAGCACGGCGGCGACGGTGAGCTCACCCCAGACCGCGAGCACGTAGTAACCCTCGCGCGGAAAGGTCGGGGTGCCGTTGTTGAAGTCGGCGGTGAACACGAAATGCCCGAACAGCAGCAGCGACGCCAACCCGGGCAAGGCGAGCGCGAGCAGCCGCCGAGCCGGCGGCAACGCCACGGCCGGGCCTTGCTCCGGTGCGGCCGGGTCAGCGTCCGCCGCTCCCAGCGTGGCGACCAGCTCGGGCCGCGGTGCCACCTGCGCAACCACGCCGAGCTTCGCAGCGACGCTCTCCGCGGCGCCGGCGGTGGCTGCGGCCGCACCGATCAGATAGGCGGCGTCGATCTGATCGGGCTTGAGGTCGGCGTTGGCGACCGCTTCAGCCGCCACCTGACCTGCTCGTTCCAGCACGGGCTGCGCGGCCTGCCGCACGGTGTCCGCGGTGAGCACCACGGCGGGCAGGCCGCCGGGCATCGGCATGGTGACCGCCGGCTGCTCGGCAAGGGCCTGCTTGGCGGTGCGAATCCCGGCGAGCGCCGCCCACCGCTGCGGTGGTGCCAGCGCGTCCAGGTCGACGCCGACGGCCGCGGCCAGCTCGTGGTCGATCTGGTCGCCGCCGGCCGCCGGGTCGGCGAGGGTGGAGAGAACCTCACTGCCGTCGAGCACGGTCGCTTCGCAACCGGCTCCGACGTCGATGACCAATAAGGTACGCGGGGAAGCACCGTCCTGATCCGGAAGCTGGGGGAGGGCCGCGACCGGCGCCTCGACCACCCGGGAGACCAGCAGACCGGCGTGCCGCGCCGCGTTACGCAGCCGGGTGCGTTTGCGCGGTCCCCACCCGGCGGGCACGACCAGGCGAACATCCTCGACCGGCTCGCCGGCGACGCGCTTCGCCTCGTCGGCGACCTGGCGCAAGGTGGCGGTGAGCAGGTCGGCGATCGGCACGGGTCTGCCCGCGACGGTGATCTGCTCACCGCTGTGCCGTAACGGCGAGAGGACGAAGCCGTCCGGGTCGGTGGCGGCCTGCTGCCACGCCGCCGGGCCCACCGCGATGCCCGCGTCACTGACGTGCACGGCGCTGGACAGCTCAGTGGCGCCGCCGAAGGTGAGTGTCGTCGCGGAGCCACCGGGCCAGGTCAGCACCGCGCGGGTCGAGGCGGCACCGTAGTCGATCGTCAGCGACGCAGCCATGACGATCAGTGAAACAGATTGCCGTCGATGCGTCAGCCCTGTTGGCGGCAGGAGCCCGATGTGCGCGGCCGACGTCAGGCCTCATACGGGTCCCAGCGGGCGGCGTATCTCAGCAGCGAACGGGCCAAGTCCGGGTGGGTGGCAGCCCATCCGGTGTCGAACAGGAGCCACTGGTCGAAGCCGAAGAAGTCGTCGATGTAACGGGCCACCTGCGCGATATGCGGTTCCAGGTGGATCAGCGACTTCACGGGTTGTTCAGCGAGCAACAACGCCAGCACCTCCCGGTGGATCGCCTCGTGCGCGGCCACCGTGTCGAGGCCGGACGGTGCCGGGTCGTACCCGGGCAACCGGGCGTAGCGCTGTAGAGCCCGGCCGATGTCGGTCTCACCGGGTGCCACCAGCGACCTCAGCAGCCGGGCGTCCCGCGGCCAGCCACCGGTATCAACATCGTGGACGCCTGCGAGGTGAGCCGCCAATTCCGGCAAGCTCAAGCCGGGAAAGGTCAGGGCGCCCTGAAGGTCGAGGTTGGTGCCCGTGCCAGAGTGCTGCCAGCCCAGCCGAACCGCGAAGACGCTGTCCGATCCCGGCGACACCGGCCGCACGATACGAACCGGCACGCGGTGGTCGAAGACGGCGTTGAGCGAGCCGGTGTCGGTGGGCAACGGCCAGGTGTCGTGCAGCAGGTAGGCAAGCCGGCCCGGCGCCGCCGCGACGGCCTCATCATCGATGAAGTAGTAGGCCAGGTCGACCTCGTCATCGTCGGTCCGCACTCGGAGGGCGTGCTCGCCGAGCCGGATGTTGGTGGCCTTGTCATCGCCCTCCACCCACAGATACTCATGCAGGAGCGCGCGCAGTTCGTCGACGGTTTCCGGCCGCGGCAGGTTCCGCTCGCCAGCCTTCAGGAAGATCGAGTCCAGGCCGTAGACGTCGCCGCCGAGCTCGTTCTCGATCCATTCCTCGGGATCTTCCTGGTTCCAGCCACGGCGGAACCAGTCGAGCACTGTGGCATCGGGTACGCGGACGACCCGTTTGCTGAACGGCGAATCCTCCCGCCACCGGCACACGAAGAACATGCGACTGACCCTAGGCGTTGTGAGGTTCTGTGAGCGGTTGTGAGCCGCCGGAACACCCCCCCCGCCAGCACGGGCCGGTCATAGCGTCGACGCCGAGAGACAGCCTGGAGGTGGGCATGATTCGGTTGGTTGCTGCGGTGCGGGCGGTGATGGTCGCCGGCACTCTGGTGGTCGGCGTCCCGCTGCTGCTGATGGGCACGGTCGGAAGCCCGGTGCCGGAGCACCTGCCCACGGCCGAGCAGTTCCATGCGTGGGCGCAGGATCCGTTGCACCCCCGTTTCGCCGGCGCGACCGTCCGTACCCTGATCTGGCTGTTATGGGCGATGATCGCCGTCATCGCGGCGGCGGCGCTGGCCGCCCGGGTGTGGCGGTGGCCGTGGGCTCGCGTGGCCGCCTACCTGCCCGGCCCGCTGCAGGGGCTGGCTGCCACCCTGCTCGGCGCGGCCGCGGTGGCCAGCGTCGGCTCCGCCGTGCAGGCGCAGGCGACCAGCCACCCCTCGACGGCAGCACCGCAGGACCACCACGAGGCCGCGGCCGGCCACCGGCTGCGGGCGGCGACCGAACCGCAGCGGGCGCAGGTCACCGTCACGGTCCGGCGCGGGGACACGCTCACCAAGATCGCGAAGCGACGGCTGGGTGACGCCGACCGCTGGCCGGAGATCTACCGGCTCAACCGCGGCAAGAGCGTCGCCGAGGTCGGTGGCCGCCTGCGCGACCCCGACGTCATCCAGCCCGGCTGGCGACTCGCCCTGCCCATCGCGGCGAACCCGAAGCCGCGCCCGCCGGCCGTCTGCGAGAAGCCCGCCGAGCGCGCCCCCGCCCCGCCGCCCACCGCGAGCCCGAGCGCGGAGAAGCAGAGTCCCGCCGGATCAGCCCGGTGGCAAGACGGGGTTTCGCTGCCCGGCGGATGGATCAGTATTCCGTTCGCCGCCTCCCTGATCGGTGCCGCAACGATCGTGTGGCTGCGCCGCCGCCGGCACGCCGGCGCAGGCGATCCACCGTCGCCGCCACTTCCCGCCGTGATGACCACCCTCAAACGCGAGGTACGACGCCGCGCCCCGCAAACGCCGGATCCCGTCGTGCCGCCGACGACGGTCGCCGACTTCAACGCCACCCCACCCGCCGAGCGCGACGATCCGCCGCAGCCCGGACCCAGCGGGCTCGACCTCGCCGGGCTCGCCGCCTCCCCGAACGGCCGCGGCCTGATCGGACCCGGCGCCGAAGCGGCCGCGCGGGCGCTGCTCGTCGCCACCCTGTCCGCGGGAACACCCGCCGACCCGGACGCGCAAAGCCAGGTCATCGTGCCCAGCGACACCCTGACCACCCTGCTGGGCGCCGCTGCGCCGCAGCTCGCCGCCACACCACGACTGCACCTCGCCGGAGACTTCGCGGAGGTGCTCACCCGCGCCGACGAACTGCTGCTGGAACGCCGCCGGCTCCTGGAAGAACACGACGCCGAGGATCTGGCGGCGCTGCGCGCCGCCGAGCCGTACCACCCGCCCATGCCGCCGGTGCTCCTGCTGGCCACGGCGCCGCCGGCTGACCAGCGGGCCCGGCTGCTCACGACCGTACGCATCGGCGCGCCCCTGCAGATCACGGCGGTGCTGCTCGGCGACTGGCCGGACGGCGACACCCTCACTGTGAACGCCGGCGGTACCACCCGCGCCGGCCGGCTCGCGGTGCTCGACGCAGCGACGACCGTGCAGCTGCTCGCTGTGCTGCGCGAAGCGCACGCCGCGAGAGCAGAACCGGAGGCCAGCAACGGCAACATCCCGACCATGGTGGCTGCGCCCACCGCCGAACCCGTGGCCCGCAGCAACCCCGCCGGACGCATTCCGCCGTCATCGGGAACGCAACCAGTACGCGTGCGGTTGCTCGGCAAGCCGGAGATCCTCGGCCGCGACGGCAACTCGGTCACCGGGCTGCGTCACCACGCCCGCGAACTGCTGGTCTATCTGGCTGTGCACCGCGACGGGGCCCGGCTGCCGGACATCATGGAGGCGTTCTGGCCCCGCGCAACGGTCCGTCGCGCCGCCGAGCGGCTCTCGACCGAAGCCGCCAACCTGCGCCGGCACCTGCGCCAGGCCGCGGGGGACAAGAGCGTCCAACCGGTGATCAACACAGGCGGCCACTATCACCTCGATCCGGACCTGCTCGCCATCGACCTCTGGCAGCTCAGCGACGCACTGCGCGGGGCCGCCGCCGACCCGGCTGCCCGCCTGGACCTGCTGCGGCGCGCCGTCGACACGCACACCGGGATCCTCGCCGAGGGCTTCGACTACGACTGGATCGAACAGCCGCGCGAACACTTCCGGCGCCTGGGCGTACGCGCGCGGGTCGAGCTGGCCGAGCTGGTCGATCCCGAGGAGGCCGCCAGACTGCTAGGCGATGCGGCATGCATCGATCCGATCAACGAGGAACTCGCCCGGCGGGCCATCCGTGCGACTCTCGCGACCGGCGACGAGCCCGGCGCCGCCCTGGTGCTGCATCGCCTGCGGCAGGCCTTGGCCGACATCGACGAGGAGCCGTCCGCGGAAACCGTCGCCTTGGCGCGCCGGCCAGCCTCGGTGATCAAGGCGCGGTCGTCGCCGTGAGCCGCTTCGGCGCGTTGCTGCGCTTCACTGCCTCGGCGTCGGCGGGCCGGTGGCCTCCGCGGCGGTGGTGATCACCTGGTCGAGCACGTCGCGGGAGTTCGCCAGCTCGGCCATCATGCGATCGATACGGTCCCGTTCGGCGGTCAGGTCGGCCACCAGCCGCGGGCTCGCGATCGCGGACGGGCCGCCGTCGGAGTCACGCATGCAGGGCAACAGCCGTGCGACGGTCTTGCTGTGCAGCCCGGCCGCGAACAGTTCCTGGATCCGGATCACCCGATCGACCGCGCGCTCCGGGTAGTCACGGTGCCCGCCGCCGGTGCGCCCGGCGGCGAGCAGGCCCTGCTGCTCGTAGTAGCGAAGCGATCGTTCGCTCACTCCGGTCCGGCGCGCCAGCTCGCCGATGCGCATCCAGGCCTCCCTCGTCCTCGACGCTGTGACCCGCGTCGCTCGCCCTTGAATCTGACACCGACGTTAACTTCTACGGTTTCCCCATGACGACCATCGATGACCAGCAGCTCTACCCCTACAGCCCGATCGTCGACCGAGCACCCCTGGCCTGGCCCGGCGACGCCAAGGTTGCCGTCTACATCGGCCTGAACCTCGAGCACTTCCTCATCGACCGCCCGTCCACCAGCATCTGGCCCGGCACCGCCGACCTCGTGCCCGATGCGCTCAACTACGGGTGGCGCGACTACGGTGTCCGGGTCGGCGTCTGGCGCACGATGGACGCGCTCGATCGCAACGGCCTGCGTGCCAGCGTGCTGGCGAACTCTCTCGCCGTCGAGCGGTACCCGCAGATCGTCAAGGCCGGAGTGGAACGCGATTGGGCATGGCTCGCCCACGGCCGTACGAACTCGACCCTCCACGCGGGCTTGTCGGTCGAGCAGGAACGCCGAGTTCTCACGGAGATCGTCGACACCATCGCCGCCGCCACGGGCCGCCGGCCGCGCGGCTGGATGGGGCCGGGCCTGACCGAGACGTTCGCGACCCCGCGTCTGCTCGCCGAGCTCGGCCTGACCTACGTGCTGGACTGGACCAACGACGATCAGCCGTACGCGCTGAACGTGCCCGGCATGTACAGCATCCCGTACTCGGTGGAACTCAACGACCTCAACCTGTTCGGCAAGAGCGTCACCGGTCCCGAATTCGTCCAGATCGTCAAGGACCAGTACGAGCAGCTGCGTGCCGACGCGCAGCACGGCAGCGGCCGGGTGTTCGCGCTCGCGCTGCACCCATTCGTCATCGGCCAGCCGCACCGCGCCAAGTACCTCGAGCAGGCGCTGGCGTTCCTCGCCGCGCAGCCCGACGCCTGGCTCACCACCAGCGACGAGATCGCCGAGCACTACCGGCACGAGACAGCGGTGTGACGCGGCGAGCCCCGCCGCCGTCTCCAGGCCGCGGGACTCTCGGCGGGCGCGGACTCCCAGGTTTTCGATGATGCCGCTGTCCCGTGCGTGACGAGGCGCAACGCTCAGCGCAGGGGGAGCCGCGGCACTCCCTGCCCTTACCTGCCCTGGGCGAGATAATGATCACGACGAACGGAAGCCGTTCAACTCGGCGCGCAGCGCCGTGGCGGCGGCCTCGAGTTCGTCTTCGGGGAGCCCTGCGAATTCCTTGCTCTGGAACCCGGTGACGCCGGACGAGAGGGTTTCGAGGACCAGCTCGCCTTTGATCATGGAGGTGTTCAGCGCGTCACCCTCCCGATGCGGCGCGAGGTGGACGTGCAGATGCGGGGTGCCGCCGAAGATGTAGACAAAGACGAGATCGACGCCTGTCACCGCGCGAAGCGCGGCACTACACCGGGCGATTGCCGGGCCGAATGTCGCGGCCTCGGCACCGTCAAGGTCGGGAAGGTAGGCGATGTGGCGCTTGGGTTCGAGGTAGGACGAAGCTATGGTCGGATTTCCCGGCCCGATGCTCGTCGAAAGTCGCCACAGCTCATCTTCCCAGACCTGGACGCGGCCGAGTTCCTTATCGATTTCAGCGCCACGGCACAGCCCGCACTCATCCACCATTTCTCCTCCTGTGTGTCGCCATTCAGTCCCGGGGGCCGGTTCGATCAGGAATTCCGTTCACAGCGAGGCATCTACGTGTCGGCGGGCCGCATCAGCGGAGCCACGTCGTCTCCCAGGACCGACCGTCGCCGCACCGGGCGGTTGAGTATGGCCGGGGGTATCGGGCCGCACACCACCGCGAGAGCGGTTGCGTTGTCGTCGCCGCCCAGCTCATCCGCACGCCTGCACAGCTTTGACACCAGCAGTGGGGCGTGGACCTGGTCGGCCTCGCCGAGCAGGTCGTGAAGCACATCGGGGAAGCTCCAGTCGTCGATTCCCTCGGTGTCGTCCGGCATCCGGCAGGCTCCGTCGGACAGCAGGAGCATCACATCCCCGAGGAAGACGTCAGCCCGGCCGGCCGACACTACGCGCTGCGGCTGTGGAAGCGCGCTGGTGACAACCTGACCGTCGGTAGCCGTCACCCTGCGACCGGCGCGCAGTGCGGACGCGCGTAACGAATGCTCGGTGGAGAGCCGGGACACCGACATTCCGTGCGACCGCGGCCGGGCCAGGTACAGCCGGCAGTCGCCGATGCAGACCCAGCTGACGTGCGTGCCGGTCACCTGGATGATCACACCGACCGTGCATGAGTCCGGGGATACCGACATCGGGGGGCTGCTCATGGCCTCCACCGCGGCCTTCAGGGCCTCGTGCGGGTCCCAGACATTGTCGCGCCACTGGGCTCGCAGCTTGCGGCGCAGTTCACGCGAGGCCCATCTGCCGCCGCCGTCGCCCGTGCCGGACACCCCGTCAAGGACCGCAGCGACCAGGCCGTCGCCGGTCCAGTCCCAGACGGAGGCATCCTCATTGTCGCCGTCGGGACGGCCGCGTGCCTTCATCCAGCCCGTGACGCTCTCGTCGGCCACCTGCACCCGCGTGCCCCGGTCCAGCCGTGGCCGGCCCTCATGCCCGAGGAACGGGCCGACCCGGTCCAGTAGTTCGCCGGCGGTCTGGGCGCGCCGGCTCGGATCAGGGTGCAGGCTGGCAAGGATGGCCAGATCAGTGCCGGGCGGCCACTCCCCGCCGAGTACCCCCGCATCGATCACCGCGTGCTTCGCGTCGCGGGCCCAGCGACCGCTGGCCAACCGGTGCAGCAGGAAGCCCAGTGCGAACAGGTCGGCACTCGGCCCGTGCGAGCTCACCCGCCGCATGGGCTCGGGCCAGGCCACCGTCGCACCCAGCCCTGGCGCGCACCACACGTTCAGCGTGTCACCGGTCAACCGCAGGCTCCACGGAGCCAGTACGGCCGCACCCTGCACATGCCATTCCTCCAGGGCCGGCAGGAGCCGGCTCAGGGCGTTGAGCAGGATCGTCGGCGAACGCTGGTTTCCCTCGTTCTGCAACAGCTCGACGAGGCTCGCCCCCGTCGGCCGCTCAGGCCAGTCGAACCCGATGGCCTTCGGCATGATCACTGCCGACAGCGCGGCGGGGCGCAGCACTTCCGGCGGGCCGGTGTTGGCGGGGTCATCGCTGATCTGCGACGGCTGCGGAATGCTCATGTTCACCCTATTCATGCGCGTCGTAGGCATCGTGACCGTCGGTGGGTCGGCGGTGGCGCACCTGAGCCAGCCCGGGAGGGGCGTCCCTCCCGGGCTGCGCATCCGGGTAGTCGTTAATGTCCCCCGCGCTCGCGCTGCTGGGATGCGCGCTCGCGTTGCTGGGTCGCGCGCTCGCGGGCCTGGTCGGCGGTGGCGTGGGCCTCGGTGGCGCGCTCGCGCTCTCCGCCGGCGCGCTCGCGGTCCTCGGTGG
>NZ_JBEZZB010000137.1:0-28092 GCF_040638955.1 Actinoplanes sp. NPDC024001 | reverse complement strand
GCCGCTCGGCGGGCGACTCGGCCGGCCGCTCGGCGGGCCGCTCGGCCGGCGGCTCAGCGGGCACCGGACGCTCCGGCGTCGGCAGGGCGAGAAGGTGGACGATCACCACAACGGTCGGCAACATCACCGAGACCAGGGTCGCGCTGATGTAGACGACGGGCTTGGTGCCGGCCGACCAGTACTCCGTCTCCACCACCGTCAGCAGCCCGAACGACATCGCGCAGACCAGCACGTAGGCGACGGCCAGATAGGCGGCGACCGCCGCGTTGCGGCGGCTCCACCGGCCGAGCCGGCGGGCGAGAAGGACATGGGCGAGGATCATGGCGGTCATCACGACGAGCCCGATGCTGAGCACCCGGTCCAGCCAGGCGAACTCACCGCCCGGCCGGACGTCGCGCAGGTAGTCGCGGGCCGTGGCGTTCAGCTGCGCGACCACGATGAACGCCAGGACGTAGACGATCACCCGGGTGACCCGGAACGGGGTCGAGCTGCTGCGATCGAGCGAGTAGAGCAACCAGGACACGCCGACGAACAGGCTCAGCGCGCCGTACCCCAGCAGCCCGGCGGCGATCATCGTCTCGGTCCAGGCGCGCGGGCAGGTGCGCTCACCCGCGACCACGCCGAAGAAGAAGCCGTCCAGGGCGAAGGTGAAGAAACCGGCCACGAACAGGGTCAGCGCCTCGGCCGGCCGGCGGCCCTGACCCTGGCGCTCCAGGATCACGACGATCCCGGCGAAGACCAGACCGGCGACCACACCGGCCAGTTGCGCGTGCGAGCCGGCCGAGGCTATCGGGCTCCAGTCAACCGCATCACATGACGTCGCCACTGCCGCACTCCCCGAGGCCGGACGTTACTCACGAGTCTGCGTGCGCCCCGCAACCCCGAGCAGGCGGACCCAGCTGTCGGTGAGCTCGTCGAGCATCCGGTCGCGGTCGATCTTCCAGTCCGACCCGGCCCAGTTCTGCGCGACGTAGTCCAGCTGCGCCATGGCGAGCACACCGCGGAAGTGTCGCACCCCGGGGTCGAAACGGTCTGCCCGGTTCAGCCCGTCCTCGACGTCGCTGACCGCCTCGTCCAGCCAGCGCTCGACGATGTCGGTCAGATCGGGCTCGACGGCGGCCGCGTCCCGCCCGATGCGGATGATCGGCCGGATGTCCGGCCACCGCTCGGCCGTGCGCCGGATCCAGCCGCCGATCGCCTCGGCCGTGCCCTCGGCGACCACCGCCGACGTCACCCTTGCTCCCACCCCGGCGACCCCACCACCGGCGCTTGCGGTGAAGTCCGGTTGAGGTTGCAGCATGGGCGGATGGCGGTGACGGACGAAGCGCGCGCGGCGCTGGACCGGCAGTTGACGGTGGACATCACGACGATCGGGCGGCGCAGCGGGCAGCCGCGGCGGATCGAGACCTGGCGGTATCTGGCGGGTGGCCGCTACTGGCTGACCGGCAGCCCGGGAGCCCGCGACTGGTACGCGAACCTGGTCGCCCACCCCGAGTTCACGCTGCACCTGAAGGATCAGGACCTGCACGTCCGGGGCCGGGCGGTGACCGACCCGGAGGAGCGGGCCCGGGTGTTCGGGGAGATCGTGCCGCAGCTCGACTGGGCGGGCAGCCTGGAGAGCTGGATCGCCGGGAGCCCGCTCGTGGAGATCGAACTGGACTGACCCCGCCGGCCGGCGCGGGTGTGCGAACATCGATGGTTATGAGTGCGCGCCGAGTCACCGCCGTCCTGGCCGCCGCGACCGTGCTGCTCCCCACCGCGGTCACCGCCGGCCCCGCTGCCGCAGCCGAAGCCACCGACTGGCAGCAGGTGCCGCTGCCGGCCTCGGTCACCTCACCCGCGATGCTGCGCTGGGTGACCGCCACCGACCCGGCGAACGCCTGGGCGGTCGGCGGCGAGGCGGTGACCGGCCGGACTGCCGGCACCCCACTGATCCTGCGCTGGGACGGCGCCGCCTGGACGAAGTCGCCGCTGCCCGCGCTGCCCTGGAACGGCGTGCTGCATTCGGTTGCCGCCGCCTCCCGGCTCGACGCCTGGGCGGTCGGCGAGGACACCACCGGCCGGTCCCGCCTGCTGCGCTGGAACGGGCGGCAGTGGCGGGAGGCGCCCGTCCCGGGCAGCGCCACGGTGGCGCTGCGCACGGTCGCCGCCGGCCCGCTCGGGTCCGCGTGGCTGGTCGGCTACGACGGTGACCGCCCGGTCGTCCTGCGCTGGGACGGCTCGGTGTGGCGCCCGGTGCCGCCCCCGATGGAGACCGGGCGGCTGGCCGGCGTCCGGGTGACCTGGCGCGGGGTGTGGGTGACCGGCCAGGACCGCGGCAGCGGCCAGGACCTGGGCCTGGTGGCACGCCGGACCGCCACCGGCTGGGCCACCGTCACCACCGCCGCCCCGGTCTCGGTGATCAACGACGTGCTGGTGGCGGGCACCGGCGACCTGTGGGCGGCCGGGGCCGCCGACATCCGCGGCCCGGGTGGCCTGTCGCTGACCCAGCCGTGGATCGGGCACTGGAACGGCACCGCGTGGGACGTCACGCAGCGGACCCCGGCCACGACCATCGAGCAGAACGTCTCGATCACGCCGGACCGCGCCGGCCGGCCGCAGTGGATCGGCTCCATCGTCGGCGCCAACCCGGCCACCACCCGGTACGCCCGGTTCGACGGCACCGCCTGGACCGAGGTCAGCGGCGCCCCGCTGACCGGCGTCTTCATCGCCGGCACCGCGACCGCCCACATCCCCGGCACGAACGCGACCTGGTCGGTGACCGCCCTCGCCACCCAGACGCCGGACGGTTTCGCCTGGGGCACGCCGCTCATCGAGCGCCACGACGGCGGTTAGGTTCCGGCGACCACCTCGCGCAGCCGCTCGGCCGCGCTCTCCGCGGTGATGTCGCGCTGCGGCTGGCCGAGCAGCTCGTAGCCGACCATGAACTTGCGCACCGTCGCCGACCGCAGCAGCGGCGGATAGAAGTGGGCGTGCAGGTGCAACTCCGGATGGGCCGCGCCGTCGGTCGGCCGCTGGTGCAGGCCCATCGTGTAGGGGAACTCCACACCGAAGAGCCGGTCGTACCCCGAGGTCAGCCGTTGCAGCAGGTCGGCGAAGCCGTCGCGGGCCGCGTCGTCCAGGTCGGGGACGGCGTTGTGATGGCGCCGGGGCAGAACCAGCGTCTCGAACGGCCACACCGCCCAGAACGGCACCAGCGCCACGAACTCGTCGTTGCGGCAGACGATCCGCTGCCCGCCGCGCAGCTCGACCCGCAGATAGTCGCAGAGCAGGCACCCACCGCCGGCGGCGTACGCCCGCTGCCGTTCGAGCTCCTTGGCCGGCTCGCCGGGCAGGCGCTCGTTGGCCCAGATCTGGCCGTGCGGGTGCGGGTTGCTGGCGCCCATCATCGCCCCGCGGTTCTCGAAGATCTGCACGTGGCCGACCCACGGGATGCCGCCGAGGTCGAGGGTCTGGTCGGCCCAGGTGTCCACGACGCGGCGGATCGCGGTGGCGTCCATGCCGCCGAGGGTCAGGTCGTGCCGGGGGTCGAAGCACACCACCCGGCAGATGCCCCGCTCGGCCTGCGCCACCAGCAGGTCGTCCGGGCGGGGCGGGTCGTCGGCCGCGGTGGGCAGCAGCGCGGCGAAGTCGTTGTCGAACACGAACGTCGACTCGTACACCGGGGTCACCGCCCCGGCCGCTCGGGTGTTGCCGGGGCAGAGGTAGCAGTCCGGGTCGTAGGCGGGCCGGGTCGTCCGGGCGGTTTCCTCGACCTGGCCCTGCCATGGCCGCGCGGTGCGCTGCGGCGAGACCAGCAGCCATTCGCCGGTGAGCTGGTTGAGCCGCCGGTGCGGGCCGGTCGGCAGCGCCTCGTTCACGATGGTCACAGTCTCCAGTGTGATACCGCTGCGGACGGGACACCGCGAAACGCGGCGGCTCAGCCCTGCCGGCGGGCCCGGAAGGTGTGCCGGTAGGCGTGCGGGCTGGCTCCCACCACCCGCTTGAACTGGTCACGGAACGCCGTCGGGGAGCCGAAACCGACCCGCTCGCTGATCCGCTCGACCGGCTCCGAACTCGCCTCCAGCAGGTGCTGGGCGCGGCGGATCCGGGCGCGGTGCAGCCACTGCAGCGGCGTGGTGCCGGTCTGCTCGCGGAACCGGCGGTTCAGCGTCCGCACGCTCATCCCGGCCCGGCCGGCGATCTGCGGCATGGTCAGGTTGCGCTCGGCGTTCTCCTCCAGCCAGGCCAGCAGCGGCTCCATGGTGGCGCCGCGCGGCACCGGCGGCAGCTCGGCGACGATGAACTGCGCCTGCCCGCCCTCGCGTTCCAGCGGCATCACCGACAGCCGGGCCGCCATGGCCGCGACCGCGGCGCCGTGATCCCGGCGGATCAGGTGCAGGCACAGGTCGAGCCCGGCGGCCGCGCCGGCCGAGGTGAGGATCTGCCCGTTGTCCACGTAGAGCACGTTCGGATCGACCTCCACCCCGGGGAAGCGGCGGGCCAGCTCGGCGGCGGCGACCCAGTGGGTGGTGGCGCGCAGCCCGTCGAGCAGGCCGGCTTCGGCGAGCACGAAGGCGCCGGTACAGATGGAGGCGATCCGGGCGCCGCGGTCCGCGGCCGCACGCAGTCGCTCCACAACCTTGCGGGGTACGGCCGGAGCACCCTCCCCCACCCCCGGCACGATGATCGTGTCCGCGACGTCGAGAGCTTCCAGCCCGTGCGGGGCGCGCAGCCGGAACGCCCCCGCGTCGACCTCCCGGGCAGCCGCGCAGATCCGCACGTCGTAGGCCGGGTCACCGTCGGGCAGGCGGGTGCGGCCGAAGGCCTCCACCGGGGTGGACAGGTCGAAGGGAATCACCCCGTCGAGGGCGAGCACGGCCACGATCTGCATGGCGCGACCCTAACGCCGCAGCTTCAGGCCTCGCGCGGGCGGCGACGGTCACCGACGAAGCCCGCGATCAGCGCGATCAGCGCGTAGAGACCGAAGGCGATCAGGGTGATCACCTCAAAGACCCGGCTCTGGACGTCGACGGCCAGCCGCGGGCCGAAGATCCCCCGCGGGTCGGTGACCACGTCGATCCGGCTGCCCGGCGGATACTCGACGGTGTCCCGGAAGTCTCCGGCCAACTCCTGTCCGTCCTGGTCACGCAGGGTGTAGCTGTAGAGGCACCGCCCCTCGCGGGTCTCCGCGCAGACGGCCTCCGCCACCGTCGCGGCCGCCGGGGTGCCCTCGGTGCGCATGTAGAGATCACCCGGCACCGCCAGCGCCGTCATCAGCAGCACCAGCACCGGCAGGAAGGCCACCCAGGTCGGCCAGGTCCGTCCGGCGCTCACCCGGTACAGCAGGAACGGCCCGGCGACGAACGCGGCCATCGGCACGGCCGCCACCAGCCACCACAGCCAGGTGCCGAGCGCGCCGGCCACCCCCACCACGAGCCACAACGCGACGGTTGCGGCGAGCAGCGCGGCGACGCGCCCCCAGGTTCCACGTTCCAAGATCACAACGGGCCAGGGTACGGGCGGCGCCCGACCAGTGAACCTCCCGGGGGGGCCGCCGGCCCCGGGCGGACCAGGCTGCTGAGCAGACCCGCTACACCGCATCCGTTGAAGGAGAAGAGCCATGTCCGATCTCGCCCAGCAGCCGGTCGTCGTCCTCGTGCACGGCGCGTTCGCCGAGTCGGCCAGCTGGAACGCCGTCATCCAGGAGCTCACCGCCGAGGGGGTGAGCGCCACCGCGATCGCCAACCCGCTGCGCAGCCTGCGCGGTGACGCCGCCTACCTGCGCGACGTGGTGGCGTCCCTCGGCCGCCCGGTCATCCTGGCCGGCCACTCGTACGGCGGTCAGGTCATCACCGAGGCCGCGGCCGGCAATCCGGCGGTGCGGGGCCTGGTCTACGTGTCCGCGTTCGCCCCGGAGACCGGCGAGTCAGCGCTCGAACTGTCCGGCAAGTTCCCCGGCAGCACGCTCGGCGACGCGGTCGTCGCCCGCCCGCTCTCCGGCGGCGGCAACGAGCTGTCGATCGACACCGCGAAGTTCGCTCAGCAGTTCGCCGCCGACGCCGACCCGGCGGGGGCCGCGCTGATGGCCGCCACCCAGCGCCCGGTCACCGAGCTCGCGCTCACCGAGGGCCTCAGCGGCGGCCAGGCGGCCTGGCGCACGCTGCCCAGCTGGTTCGTCTGGGGCTCGGCCGACCGCAACATCCCGGCCGAGGCGCTGCGCTTCATGGCCGAGCGGGCCGGCGGCCGGACCACGACCGAGGTGCCCGGCGCCGGCCACGCCCTGCCGGTCTCCCAGCCCGAGGCGGTCGCCGGAACCATCCTGCAGGCCGTCTCCGCCGTCCGCGCCTGACCTTTCCACCGAAGCCGAAGGAGACAAGCTGATGAAGCGCCCCACCCTCGCCACCGCCGTGGCCGTCGTCATCGCCGCCGGCACGCTCACCGGGCTGGGCCCGGCCGTCGCCGAGGCACACAGCGGCGGTCCGCACCGCCAGAAACCGACCGTCGTGCTGGTGCACGGCGCGTTCGCCGACTCCAGCGGCTGGAACGGCGTGGTCAGCCGCCTGCAGAAGGACGGCTATCCGGTGGTCGCGGTCGCCAACCCGCTGCGCGGGGTCGCCTCGGACGCGGCGACCGTCCGCTCGGTCCTGAACGACATCGACGGCCCGATCGTGCTGGCCGGCCACTCGTACGCCGGCAACGTCATCACCGAGGCCGCCGCCGGCGACAGGGACGTCAAGGCGCTGGTCTACGTCGCCGCGTTCCTGCCGGACACCGGGGAGACCGCGGGCGGGCTGTCGAACAAGTTCCCCGGCAGCACCCTGGGTTCGACCCTGCACCAGGTCGCGGTGCCGGGCGGCGGCACCGACCTTTACATCGACCGGGCGCTGTTCCCGCAGCAGTTCGCCGCGGATCTGCCGCTGCGGGAGGCGAAGCTGCTCGCGGTCGGTCAGCGGCCGATCGACGCCGGCGCGCTGGCCGAGCCGCAGGCCGGCGCCCCGGCCTGGAAGAGCATCCCCAGTTACGACCTGATCCCGGAGGCGGACCGCAACATCCCGCCGGCCGCCCAGCACTGGATGGCCCAGCGGGCGAAGGCCACCACGGTCAGCGTCAAGGGTGCGTCGCACCTGGTGCTGGCCTCGCACCCGGGCACCACGGCCGCGCTGATCGAACGGGCGGCCCGCGAGAACCCCTGAGCCATAGCGGGGCATTACTCACATCTTGAACCGCCCTCGGGTCTGAACCCGGGGGCGGTTCGGCCGTCCCAGAAGACATGACCGATTTCGGAAAACTGGCCGGCGAACTCGACGGCACCCTGTTCCTGCCCGGCGACCCCGGATACGCCGGCGAGTGCTTCACCTTCCACCTGCTGCAACCGCTCACCCCGGACGCCGCCGTCGGCGCGGCCTCGGTCGCCGACGTGCAGGCCGCCGTCCGGTTCGCGGGCGCGAACGACCTGGCCGTCGCGGTGCGCGGTGGCGGGCACCTGCAGACCCACTCGGCGGCCGGCGCGCTGCTGATCACTCTCGACCGGATGAACGGCGTCACGATCGACGCGCGGCGGCGGACCGCGCGGATCACCGGCGCGGCCCGCTGGCAGGAGGTCATCGATGCGGCCGCCGGCGCCGGCCTGGCCCCGTTGAGCGGCTCGGCGACCACGGTGAGCGCCATCGGCTACGTGCTCGGCGGCGGTCAGGGCCCGATCCTCAGCCGCCGGTACGGCTACGCCTCCGACCACGTCACCTCGTTCGACATCGTCACCGCGGACGGGCGGGCCCGTACCGTCGACGCCGCGCACGAGCCGGACCTGTTCGCCGCGCTGCGCGGCGGCAAGGGCAATTTCGGCGTGGTCACCGGCATGGAGATCGGCCTGTTCCCGGCCGCCACGGTGGTCGGTGGCGGCATCTACTTCCCCGGCGCGGCCACCGAGCGGCTGCTGCCGGCCTGGCGGGACTGGGCGGCGACGCTGCCCGAGCAGGCCACCACCTCGTTCGCCGTGCAGTGGCTGCCGCCGTTCGAGGTGCTGCCGCCGATGCTGCGCGGCGCCCACGTGGTGCACCTGCGCTACGCCTACGACGGTCCGGCCGGCATCGGCACGGCCCTGCTGGAGCCGATGCGGGCGGTGGCGCCGGCCCTGCTCGACACGGTGGCCGAGGTGCCGTACCCGGTGGCCGCGGTCCTGCACAACGACCCGACCGAGCCGGCGCCGGTGCTGCACCGCAGCCTCGGCCTGGCCGAGCTGGCCGACGAGACCCTGGCCGAGCTGATCCGGCACGCCGGGCCCGACCTGCTCAGCGTCGAGGTGCGTGCCCTGGGCGGCGCGCTGGACCGCCCACCGGCCACTCCCGACTCGGTGCCCAGCCGGGGCCTGCCGTATCAGCTCACCGCGTTCGCACTGGCCACGCCGGACGACCTGGCCCGGCAGGCCGGCAACCTGGCAGCTCTGATCGGCGCGCTGCGCCCGTGGGCGGACCGGCGGCAGATGGTCAACTTCCTGGCGCCGGACGAGGCAACCGACCCGGCGCAGCTGCGCGTGGTCTACGGGCCGGAGCTCTACGACCGGCTGCTGGCGGTCAAGCGGCGCTACGACCCGACCTCGATGTTCCGGATGAACCACAGCATCCGGCCGGTGTGACCGGGCACACCGGGTGGGGCACCCGGGCCCGACCAGGGTCCTTCCCTGGCTCGCGCCCGGTGCCCCGGCTGTGAAAGTGCTGTGCATGAGACGACGACTGATCCTCATCGCCGCCACCGTCCTTCCGCTCTCCGCCGCGCTGGCGCCGATGGCCGCCAACGCCGTCGGCACCACCACCACCGGCGCCACCGCCGCCGGCGGCACGGCCTGTGCCGCCATACCGGTCACCGCGCCACCGGGCGCCACCGTGGAGGGTGTGCGGGCCGTCGCCAACCCCGGCGGCACCGTCACCTTCCCGGACCAGCCGCCGCTGGGTGCGCCGGCCCCGGTCACCGACGTGCCGGCCTTCTGCGACATCAACGTCACGCTGTCCCACCCGGGCGCCGGCGACCACGTCACCGTCAAGGTGTCGCTGCCCAGCGACCCGGCGAAGTGGAGCGGCCGGCTGCAGGCCGTGGGCGGCAGCGCCTACCAGGCCGGCAACCTGAACGGCGCGGAGACCGTCACCGCGGTCAAGAACGGTTACGTCGCCGCCGTCACCGACGCCGGCGTCAGCCAGAACGTGCTGGACACCACCTGGGCGATCAAGCCGGACGGATCCCTGGACCAGGGTCTGCTCACCGACTTCGCCTCGCGGTCGCTGCACGACATGACCGTGGTCGCGAAGCAGGTGACGAAGACCTTCTACGGCAAGCCGGCCACCTACTCGTACTGGAACGGCTGCTCCACCGGAGGCCGCCAGGGCTACCTGGAGGCGCAGCGCTACCCGCACGACTACGACGGCATCCTCGCCAACGCGCCGGCGATCAACTGGGACCGGTTCGCGGTCGCCACCATCTGGCCGGCGGTGGTCTACAACGAGCTGAACGTCGCGCCCAGCGCCTGTGAGATCGGCGCCTTCAACACCGCCGTGGTGAAGGCCTGCGACACCCTCGACGGGGTCAAGGACAACATCATCGACAACCCGCAGAAGTGCGCCTGGGACCCGCGCACGCTGGTCGGCACCACGGTCGTCTGCGACGGGCAGACCCAGACCATCACCAAGGCGGAGGCCGAGGCCATCCGCAAGATCTGGCAGGGCCCGGGCAAGCTCTGGTACGGGCCGAACAAGGGCGCCGACATCGCGACCTACCTGGCGAACCCGGCCCAGCCGTTCTTCGTGGCCGACAACTGGGTCAAGTACTTCGTCACCCGCAACCCGGCGCTGGACACCCGCAACCTCACCTACCGCGACTTCGGGAAGCTGTTCGCCTCCTCGCGCAAGCAGTTCAACTCGGTCATCGGCACCGACGACCCGAACCTGCGCGCCTTCCGCGACTCCGGCGGCAAGCTGCTCACCTGGCAGGGCCAGAGCGACCAGCTGATCCCGACCCAGGGCACCGTGGACTACCGCAACCGCGTCGAGCGCCTGATGGGCGGCAACGCCAAGGTGAACGACTTCTACCGGCTGTTCCTGCTGCCCGGTGTGGACCACTGCCAGGGCGGCACCGGCCCGCAGGCGGTCGACCCGCTGGGCGCGCTGGTCACGTGGGTCGAGAAGGGTCAGGCCCCGGCCACCCTGGCGACCGCCACCACCGGCGCCGACGGCAAGTCGATCACCCGTAACGCCTGCCCGTACCCGAACGTGGCCCGGTACACCGGCCACGGGGACCCGGCGTCGGCCGCCAGCTACCGCTGCGCCCGCGCCTGATCCCTGCCAGTAGGAAGCGGCCCCCGGGGAAACCCCGGGGGCCGCTTCGTCTTTCGCGGTGCTACTGGGTGGCGGCGACGAAATCGGTCACCGCGGTGGCGAACCGCTCCGGCTCCTCGACGTGGCCGAGGTGGCCGCTCTCCGCCAGCAGCAGCAGCTTCGAGCCGGGCACCAGGTCGAACATCTCCCGGGCCCAGCGCTCACCGCAGACCACGTCGTAGCGGCCGGCGATGATCAGCGTCGGCACGGTGAGCCCGGCGAGCAGCTCCCGGTCCTGCACCAGCCCCGGGTCGGCGATGTAGCTGACCCGCAGCCGGTCGCGCAGCGCCTTGAACTCCACCTCCCGCTCCCAGTAGTGCGCGAAGTACGCCGGGAGCAGCCCCCGCAACGCCTCGGTCAGCCGGTCGTCGTCGGTGATCGACCCGACCGACTGCAGGGCGGCGAGCACACCGGGCAGCTCGGGATTGCCCTCGTTACGGGCGGCGAACGCGGCGACCTGCCGCGCGCTCTCCTCGCCCTGCTCCGCACCGGTGACCGGGGCGGAGTCGTAGAGGACCAGGCCGGCCAGCCGCTGCGGGTGCCGCGACGCGTAGTACTGGGCGACGAAGCCGCCGTGCGAGTGGCCGAGCAGGTAGACCTTCTCCCGGCCCAGTTCGGTGATCATCCGGTCCAGGGCGCGGGCGTAGACGTCCCGGCGGTAGCCGTACGGGTGGGTGGGCAGCCGCCCGGACTCGCCGGTGCCGATCGGCTCGACGTAGACGACCGTCAGGTGCCGCTCGACCTGCGGTATCAGCAGCGAGTCCCAGTCGACGCCAGGGCCGCCGGGCATCGCGACCAGCACCGCGGCGCCCTGGCCGCGGACGTGGTAGCGCTGGGCGACCCCGTCGACGTCGACGACGTGGACACCCGGGGCCAGCGGGTGTGGTCCGGCATTGCTCATCAGGAGCCTCCTCAGGCGAGAGCGGAGCGGCGGGCCGGGACGAGTTCCACCCACTGCCGTTCGGGAAGGGTGAGCGACCGGCCGGACGGATCCGGTCCGGTCGCGGTGGCCGCGGCGGCGTCGGCGACGGTCTTCTCGCCGTCGCACGCCGAGGTGAACGCCAGCCCGAAGGCGGCGACGACGGCGAGCGGTGCGATGCGGGGAGCCAGCATGATCGATTCCTTCCGGGAGGCTGTGGAGAAGCCTCCGACCGCAAGGACGCATGCGAAGGCGCCCGGTTCACCGAGGGCGACGCACGTCACCGGGCCGGTTCGCAGGCGTGCCCGGTGACGGCCGCTCGCAGCGAGCGCAGGGCGTAGTGGGCCCGCGATTTCACCGTGCCGACCGGCACGCCCAGGCGCCGCGCGGTCTCGTCCGCGGTGTGTCCCTGCACGTAGAGCTCGTTGAGGATCCGCCGGTGCGCCGTGCTCAGGCCGCGCAGCGCGGAGCGCAGCGAGTCGACGGCCACCACCGTGCCGGACGTGTCGTCGGGCCCGGCTTCGAGGTTCGCGTCGTTGTCGCCCAGATCCACCTCGGGTGGGCGGGCGTGCCGGCGCCGGATCGCGTCGATGGCGACGTTGCGCGCCACCGTGAACAGCCAGCGGCGCGTCTGCTCGGGCTCGGTGGGCAGGGTGTCCAGGTGCCGCCAGGCCCGGATCATCGTCTCCTGGAGCAGGTCCTCGGCGCTCTGCGGGTTGCCGCCGGTGAAGCCGGACAGATACCGCAGCAGCTGCGGCGCGTACCGGGTGTGCATGTCGGTCAGGCGGTCGGCGGGCGTGGCCGGGCTCATGTGAATCCCCCCAGGGTGGTGGCAGGTGACGGATTCAGCGTCCGTTCCGGAGCGTCCGCGCCGCGCCAGTGCGGTGCCCTGGTGAACACCCGGGCGTCGGCCCGAAACGGCTCGGGCGGCACGCGTCACGCGTGCCGCCCGTTCGCAGCGCTGTCCATCGGTGTGCGGCCACCCGGTCCGCACCGAGGCGGTCCGTCAGCGGGCCCGCGCGTTGTTGCGGGCCTCGATGGCCTTGACGGTGTTCTTCAGCGCCTTGCCCAGCACGCCCTTGCCGACCGAACCGAGCAGCGCACCGGTCACGCGGCCCTTGAGGTTCTTGCCCTCGCGCACCACCACCACGTCCAGCAGGGTGGTCCCGTCCGGCTGCGGCGTCAGCGTGTACGTGTGCCCCGACCGCCCGCCCCAGATGTTCGAGTCGGTGGTCGTCATGACCACCCGGCGCGGGTCCGACCAGTCGTAACGCAGCCGCTCCCAGATCCCGCCCGATCCCTCGGTGACGTCGGCCCAGTCCGGGCCCTGCCCGTGCACCTTCAGGAACTCGTCGGCGCTGTTGCCGAACAGCTGCGAGCGGCCCGGCCCGAAGTCGGTGAGCCCGGAGAGGAACTGCTCGGGCGTGGCGGTGGTCGTCTCGACGAAATGGATCGTGGACATGAGGTCTCTCCCCTGGTGAAGTCCCGGTTGACTGCCTCTACAGGCTGCCCGCCGCAAGCACCCGGTCGAGCCCGTGCAACACCCTGGTAGCGCCGGTGCGGGTCCCTGGCGGCCCCTGGTGCGACCGGCGACACCGGGGTGCCCGGTCCGGTGCTACTCCCTGGCGCGAATCCGGCCACGCCCTCGCGATCGTCGATGCAACCGATCGAGCCGGAGGACGAAATGATCACCAACGACAAGCTCTTCATCGGCGGCACCTGGGCCCGGCCGTCGAACCCGCGACTGTTCGCCGTCGCGTCGCCGCACGACCAGACGGTGCTCGGCCGGGCCGCGCAGGCGCTGCCCGGCGAGATCGACGAGGCCGTCGCGACCGCGCGGGCTGCCTTCGACGACGGGCCGTGGCCGCACACGCCCCCGGCGGCACGGATCGCGATCGTGCGCCGGCTCACCGCGCTGCGCGAGGACCGGGCCGAGGAGATCGCCCGGCTCACCGCGGCGGAGAGCGGCGCCGCCCTGCGCTCCACCCGGCGCGGCCAGGTCGAACTCGGCCGGCAGGCGGCCTCGTTCCTGCAGGCCGCCGAGACGTACGACTGGGAGCACTCCGCCTCCCGCTCGGTGGACCGGCACACCCCGGTCGGGGTGGTCGCCGCGATCACCTCGTGGCATTCCCCCTTCCCGGCGGCGCTGGCCCGGCTCGTCCCGGCACTGCTGACCGGCAACACCGTCGTGCTCAAGGTCGCCCCGGAGAGCTCGCTGAGCATGAACCTGCTGGCCGGCCTGCTGACCGAGGCCGGGGTGCCGGAGGGGGTGGTCAGCGTGCTGCCGGCCGGCCGGGCCACCAGCGAATATCTGGTCCGGCACCCGGACGTCGACCAGGTCGCGTTCACCGGCTCGGCCCGGGTCGGCCGGCGCGTCGCCGCCCTCGCCGTCGAGCGTGGCAAGCGGGTCAGCCTGGAGCCGGCCGGCGGCCTCACCACGGCTCTGCTGCCCGACGCCGACCTCGCCGAGGCGGTTCGTGCGCTGGCCGCCGGCGCGGCGCAGACCCGGGTGCTGGTTCCCCGCCGCCGCTACGCCGAGTCGCTCGCCGCGCTCGCCGGCATGGTCGAGTCGCTGCCGGTCGGCGACCCCCTGGACGAGCGGACCGTGGTCGGCCCGATGCCCCGGCCCGACCTGCAGCAGCGCGTCCGCGACCACATCGACCTGGGGACGAGCGAGGGTGCCCGGGTGCTGGTCGGGGGCTCGCACGTCCCGGACGGGCTGGACAGGGGCAACTACGTCGCGCCCACCCTCTTCGCCGACGCCGACCACCGGATGCGCCTGGTCCGCGAGGGGGTCTGCGGGCCGATCCTGACGGTTCTCGCGTACGAGGACGAGCACGACCTCGTCCGCATCGCCAACGACTCGGTGCCCGGGTTCTCCGCCGGTGTCTGGTCGGCCGACGAGCAGCACGCGACGGACGTCGCCCGGCGGCTGCGCACCGCGACCGTGACGATCAACGGCGCCCCGGTCCCGTTCGGCGGTTTCCGCAGCGGCGGCCCGGCCGGCCTGACCGAGTACACCGCGCACCAGACGCTCACCCGGGCCGCCTGAGACGGCAAGCTGCCCCGGCCCGTGCGGGCCGGGGCCGGGAAGCTCGGTCAGCGGTCGCTGCCGCCGCGGAAGATCTGCAGGAAGAACAGGAAGACGTTCAGGATGTCCAGGAAGATCGACGCCGCCAGCAGCGGGGCCGACTCCACCTCGGACGAGCGGCGCAGCCGCTGGAAGTCGATCGCGATGAAACCGGCGAAGATGATCAGGCCGAGCACCGAGTAGATCAGCGCGCCGTTCGGGACGTTCACGAAGATCAGCACGATGCTGAACCCGATCAGCGCGACCAGCGCCCAGAAGCAGATCCGGGCCAGCGCGGTCAGGTCGCGGCGGGTGGCGTACCCGGCCGCGCCGAAGCCGGCGACGAACAGCGCGGTGGCGCCGCCGGCCTGCCACAGCGCCTGCGGGTCGGTGCCGGCGTAGACGGCCAGCGTCGGCGCGACCGCCAGCCCGATCAGCACCCCGAAGGCCGCGAGCAGCCCGACCGTCAGCTCCCGCGAGCGGCGGACGGCGAACTGCATGCCGATCAGCACGGCGAACGCCGCCAGGTAGGCGACGAGACCGGCGCCGCCGGACAGGTCACGGCCCAGGTACGCGCCGAGGGCGAACAGTCCGGTGGTCGCCGCGACGTAGCCCATCGTCTGCGCGAACAGGGTCTGGCTGCGGTCGCGGACCGCCAGTCCGGCCGGGCGGTACGCGAATGAGTTGTCCATCGAGGGTCCCCTGTGCTCGAGGTGATCAGGTCTCCCTCGACCCTGCGCCGGCACGCGGCCCGGCTGCGCCAGTGGAAATCCCTGGTCCCCACCCCTCGGGCACTGGCCCTAGCCGGCCGTCAGCTCCAGCGAGCGGCCCTCGTGCGGCCCGAGCGACACGGTCAGGACCTGCCCGGCGCCGACCTCGCCGAGCACGGCGCCGGTGAACATGTCCCGGACCGCGGCGCCGGCCGGCAGGTGCGCCGACGTGAAGCACCCGGACGCCGGCCGCTCGGCGAAGTTCAGCACGGTCACCTGGGTGCGCCCGCCGTCGAGCCGGTGGACCATCGCCAGCAGCGCCGGATCCGAGCCGGCCGGCACGTCGGCCTGGACGGCGGTGGCGATGCCGCTCTCGGTGCGCAGCCGCAGGATCGCCCGCAGCCCGGTCACGAACGAGCCGGGATCGCCCAGCTGCTGCGGCACGGAGCCGTAGAGGCTGCGGCCGCGCGGGATCCGCGACGGCGACTCGGTGGCGTCGGGGCGGTAATCCATCAGGTCGTAGGCGGCCCGGTGCAGCCAGCGGGTGTCCCCGGTCCGGGTCAGCTCGGCGACCTGCGAGCGGTGCAGCGTCAGCATGCCGCACAGGTCCCATCCGGACAGCGCGAACACCCCGGGCTGCCACGCGTTGAACATCGCCAGCAGCAGGTGCGCCCGCCGGACCCGGGCGATCTGTTCCGGGCTGAGGTTGGTGATGTCGGCGATGCCGAGCGACGCGGTGATGACGGTGGCGATCGTGGAGGCGATCCCGTTGGTGGTGAACGTGCTGTTGTACGGCGCCCGCGGACCGGTGAGCCGGTCGATCAGCTCGCCACGCACGGTGGCGGCGAGTTCCGCACCGGACAGCTCGGCGCCGCGGAACGGGAAGCACTCACCCGCGTGTGCGCTGGTGAAGTGCACCAGCTCGTACGTCATCTCGTCGTGATTCTGCAGGGCGTGCACCAACCGCATCGGCTGCAGGCCGGCCCGCAGGGCCGTGGTGAGCGTCAGCCGCAGGAACTCGGTGTCGCCGGTGGCCAGCGCGTGCGCGTAGGCCGGCCGGTTGACGAAGTCGTAGGTGAGGTCGGCGCCGCGGTCCGAGGTGCGCGCCATGTCGTCGATGGAGAGGTTCAGTTCCTGGAAGGTGAACCCGCCGACCTTGCGCACCATGCCGGCCACCAGCTGGTTGACCGCCTCGGACAGCGGGTGCCCCTCGGACCAGGCCGGCGCGCCCGGGGTGGCGCTCTTCTCCACGCCGAGAAACCCGTTGGCGTCCAGCCGCAGCGCCCCGGCGCCGAGTGTGCTCAGTGAGTGCAGCGCGTCGCCGATGACCAGCCGCATCCCGGCGAACGTCGGGTCCAGCCAGTTGATCGACGGCTGGCCGTCCTTGAAGTAGTGCAGGTAGACCCAGCGGCGCCGCACCCCGTCCGGCCCGGTGACCGGCGCGGTCGCGCTCCAGTTGGTGTCCTTGACCCCGGGCTCGTGGAAGATCACCCGTTGCAGCCGGCCGACGATGTGCCCGCGCTCGGCCAGCCGCGCCTCCGCCTCGGCGCCCAGGTTGACCGAGTCACGGCCGTCCGGGACGTCGGGCAGCAGCGGCCAGTCCGCCTCCGGGATCTCCACCATGTGATAGATGCCCGGGTAGTCGCCGACCTTCATCTCGGCGAGCCGGAAGTCCGGGCCCTTGCCGGTGTGCCCCGGCACGATGTCGTCGATCACGATGCCGCCGTGCGCGGCCGCCACCTCGCACATCCGCCGGAACTCGTGCTCGGTGCCGAACACCCCGTCGATCTCGGTGCTGATCCGGTCGAAGTAACCGTCCACGCTGGGCGTCGGCTCCCGGCCGAAGATGCCACCGGCCCGCTTGAGCGGGCCGGTGTGCACGGCGCCGATGCCGATCGTCTGGAACGCCCGCCACAGCTCGTCGTCGGCGAGGGTGCCGAGGAACGAGTGCCCCGGCTTGGTGATCATCGAGACCGGGTACGCGGTGAACCACACCGAGGCCGTGGCCGCCGCCGACGCCGGGTTCGGGTTGGCGAACGGGCTCTGCCACACCCGGCCGATCCCGGAGAACTGCCCCGCGATGCGCTCGGCGTGCGCCAGCATGGACCGGTCCCGCAGCCAGCGAATGTAGCCGGAGTCGTCGGGGTCGCTCATGTCCTGTCTGCTACCCGGAAACGTCGGCCTCAACGCCCCGAGTGGAAGCGGCGCAGTGCCTCCAGGGTCTGCGCCGGGTTGTCCTCGGGCAGGAAGTGGCCGCCGTCGAGGCCCGCGCCGGTCACGTCGTCCGCCCACTCCCGCCAGACGGCGAGCGGGTCGTACCAGGCGCCGACCGGGCCCTTCGCGCTCCACAGCACCTGCACCGGACAGGTGATCCGGCGCCCGGCCGCGCGGTCCGCGTCGTCGGCGGCCCGGTCGGTGGTGGCGCCGGCCCGGTAGTCCTCGCAGATCGCGGTGATCACCGCCGGGTCGCTCACCGCCCGGGAGTACTCGGCGAACGTCGCCTCGTCCCGGTCGCGCAGCGCGCCGCCGAACTGGATGTCGAAGAAGAACCAGTCCGGATCCCGGGCGATCATGATCTCCGGCACCGGGTACGGCTGGGCGAGCAGCGTCCAGTGCCAGTAGGTCAGCGCGAACCGGTCGTCGGCGCGGGCCCACACCTCGCCGGTCGGCACGATGTCCAGCACGGTCAGCCGGCGGACCGCCTGCGGGCTGTCCAGCGCCAGCCGGTAGCCGACCCGGCCACCCCGGTCGTGGCCGGCCACGTCGAACCGGTCGTGACCGAGATGCGCCATCAGGGCGAGCACGTCGGCCGCCATCGCCCGCTTGCTGTAGGCGTGGTGTTCCGCGTCGGCCGGCGGTTTGCCGCTGCCGCCGTAGCCGCGCAGGTCCGGGGCGATCACGGTGAAGTCGCGGGCCAGGTCGGCGGCGACCGCCCGCCAGCACAGGTGCGTCTGCGGATATCCGTGCAGCAACAGCAGCGGCGGGCCGGAACCGCCGTACCGTACGCGCAGGGTCTGCTCGCCGACGGTGATCAGGTCCAGTTCGTACCCGTCGAATCCGGGCATGGAGCGTCCTTTCCTGGCGGGCGCCGCCCGCCGCCGCCCGGGGCGGCGGCGGGCATGACCGGTCAGAGCGCGTAGCGGATGGCCGCGATGGCCTGGGCGGTGGCCGCCTTGGACGCGCGGGTGTCCTTCAGCGGGTTGAGCATCATGAAGTCGTGGATCGTGCCGTCGTACCGGACCGTGGTGATCGGCACGCCGGCCGCGCGCAGCTTCGCCGCGTACGCCTCGCCCTCGTCGCGCAGCACGTCCGCCTCGTCGACGATCAGCAGCGCGGGCGGCAGCCCGCGCAGGTCCTCCAGCGTGGCGCGCAGCGGCGACGCGGTGATCTCGGACCGGACCGCGGTGTCCGGGGCGTAGTTGTCCCAGAACCAGGCCATGCCGTCGGCCCGCAGGTGATAGCCCTCGGCGAACTGGCGGTAGCTGCCGGTGTCCATCCCGGCGTCGGTGACCGGGTAGTACATCGACTGGTGCTTGAAGGTCACGTCGCCGCGCTGCTTGGCGAGCAGGGTCACCGCGGCGGTCATGTTGCCGCCGACCGAGTCACCGGCGACCGCGATCCGCGACGGGTCCAGCCCCTCGGACGCGCCCTCCTTGGTGATCCACTGCGCGGTGGCGTACGCCTGCTCGATCGCGATCGGGTAGCGCGCCTCCGGCGACGGGGTGTACTCGACGAACACGATCGCGGCGCCGGTGCCGACGGCCAGCGTCCGGACCAGCCGGTCGTGGGTGCCGGCGTTGCCGAGCACCCAGCCGCCGCCGTGGATGTAGAGCACGGCCGGCAGCGGGCCGGTCGCGCCGGCCGGCTTGACGATGCGGACCCGGACGTCACCCACCGGCGCTGCCACGGTGATCCACTTCTCGTCGACCTCCGGGAGGCCGGTGACACCGGCCTGCACCCCGTCGAGGACCTTGCGGGCCTCGACCGGCGTCAGCTGGTGGAGGTACGGCGGCTTCCCGGCCGCCTCGGCGAACTCCTGCGCCGCCGGTTCCAGAACAATCTCGGACATCTCCTGGCTCCAATCCTGGGGAACGGAGCCGACGCTAGGTTCGCGCAGTGCGAATCCAGTGACACCGAAGTGACAGCGCCAGATAATGACCGGCGTGGATGACCGGTGGAGCGTCACCGAGGCCGGGCCGGGCGCGGACGAGACGCACGTGCTGGCATTCGACGAGATCCTGGCCTCGGACCGCGCGGACCTGGTGGCCGAGGTGGCCGGCGTCGTCGCGGCGTGGCCCGGGGTGACCGCCGTCGAGTCCGCCGACTGGGACGTCCTGCTGATCACCGCGCCCGGCGTACCGGTCGCCCGGCTGACCGCCGCGGTGGACCGCTGGTGGTCGCGGGCGATCGGCGAGCGGCGCCCCTGGATGGACGCGATGGACCGGGCCGCCGAGACGGTCGCCGGTCTCGCCCCCGGTCACCGGCGCGACGGCTGGGAACTGACCCGGGTCCGCGACGCCGAACTCACCCAGGTGATCACCCTGGATCAGGACCTGCGCCGGGAGTCCGTCCTGATCAGAGCAGGCCTGCGGCTGAGCCTGCCGGAACGGGAGGACTTCACCGTCGCGCACGAGGCGATCGGCTTCGGGGACGACGCCGCCCTCGGCGCGATCATCACCGGTCAGGTGCTGCCCGCCCTGGAGGCGCTGCCCTCGGTGGACGCGCTGCTCGACCGGTTCCGGCGGCAGCGGGACGAGAGCCTGCTGCACGCCCACGTCCTGGCGTCGCGCGGCCGGCTCGGCGAGGCCCGCGAGATCTACCAGCGCGTCTTCGAGCGCTGTCAGCCGCGGCAGCGCCCGCACGTGCTGCGGCTGGTCGCCGAGTTCGGTGTGCCGCCGCTGAGCACCGGAACCCACCCGCACCTGACCGTGGGCGAGGAGGCGGTGCTGGCCGCCTGGCAGGCCGGCACGGCCGAGCGGATCAGCCGGCTGCGCGAGCTGAGCGGGCTGCGCCTGGGCGGCACCCGGCGCTCCCTCGACCAGCTCTGGGGCCGGCTGCGGGACTCCCCCGAGCTGTTCCGGGACGCTCTCGCCGGCGCGGCGCCCGCGCTGCCGGCGTCCTTCTACGGCGCGCACACCCGGCACGACATCGAGGCCGGCCGGGCACCCTTCGACCCCTGGCACCGGGAGACGGTGGAGCTGCTCACCGCGTACCTCGGCCGGTTCGTCCTGGGCCGGGCGCGCGACGCCCGCTGGGACCTCGCCGCCGACGGCGAGCTGGGGCTCGCCGGGCACGGCCTGCTCTCCCGCGTCTTCGCCCTCACCCGCGCGGCATTCGCCGCGCCGCGCGAACCGCTGCATCCTCGCCGGCTGCGCCGCCTTGCCAACGACACGATTCTCCGGGTACGGCGCTAGGCTCTTCGGGTACGCCGTCAGGCGGCCAGTCCCACCAGGGCAGCCGGATCACCGGTACGGGAAACCTCCGCGAACGCGGTGAGCAGCCCGAGGTGCTCGTCCGGCGCCACCCGCTCCCCCGCCTCGGCCTCGAGGCGCACCCGCGCCCGGCGGATCAGCTGGCGGGCGTGCGCCTCGGTGATCCCGAGCAGGCCCGCGATCTGCCGGTGCGGCAGCGCGAACGCCTCCCGCAGCAGATAGGCCACCCGTTCCCGGGGCGCCAGGCAGGAGACCAGCAGCGCGATCGCGGCCCGCACCTGCTCGGCCTCGACCACCAGCGCCGCCGGGTCGTCGGCGGTCGGGCCGGACTCGACCGGCCACAGCCCGACCGCGCTCTGGTGCCGGCTGTAGGCGCTCTGGATCCGGGTGATGGACAGCCGGGTCGTCGTCCGGCTCAGGAACGCCGGCGCGTCCCGGACCACGCTGCGGTCGGTGCCGTTCCAGCGCAGCCAGGCCTCCTGCACGACGTCCTCGGCGTCCGGCCCGGCGATCCCGCGGGCGATGCGCAGCAGCCGGTCGCGAACGCCGAGGAAGTCGCGAAGGCCGTCGTCGGTCGTGATAACTCGCATGCCCCGGACGCTAGGAACGTCCAGTGCGGGTCCAGTGCCGAAGAAGTGACGGCCGCCGTCACTCGGCGCCGAGCCGGTCGAGCAGCTGCTCGGCGAGCTTGCCGGCCGGGTCCCCCAGCGTCTCCAGCGCCGCGCGCCAGTGCTCGCGGGCCTGCTCCGGCCGGCCCGTCTCCTCGCAGAGGTCGCCCAGGTCGAGCAGCGCCTCGGCGAGCGCGGAGCGGCTGCCCGCCTGCCGATAGGTCTCGACCGCCTCGGTGAGCTCGGCGATCGCCTCCGCCGGCCGGCCCAGCTGGCGGTGGATGCTCCCGATCACCTCCAGGCAGTGTCCGGCGCCGAGCACGTCGCCGATCTCCCGGGACAGCTCCAGCGTCTCGCGCAGCAGGTCCAGGGCCTCGTCGTGGCGGCCGAGCCGGGCCGTGCTGCCGGCCAGGGTACGCAGCGCCCGCGCCAGATTCGGCCGGTTCCCGGTGGCCCGGAAGACCTCCAGGGCCCGTTCGCTGTGCCGGACCGCCGCCTCGTGCTCCTCCCGCTCGGCCCGCACATAGGCCCAGTTCAGCTCGACCATCGCGGCGCCGGAGCGGTCGCCGATCCGCTCGAACAGCTCACCGGCCCGGGTCAGGTGCCGGACCGCGAGATCCTCCCGGCCGGAGACGGCCAGCGCGCCGGCCAGGCTGCGATGCAGGTGCGCCTGCCCGTCGAGGGCGCCGGCGGCCTCGGCGGCGGCCAGCCCGGTCCGCATGGTCGCCGCCCAGACCGGCAGGCGGCCGGTGAAATGCAGGTAGTTCTGCATGGTCAGGGCCACGTGCCAGGCCACCTCGGGCGGGCCGTGCTCGACGATCGCGGTCAGCACCCGCCACTCGGCCTCGAACCAGGCCATCGCCTCCGCGGCGGTGGGGAACGCCGGCACCACCACGCCGGGGGCGGGCTCCGGCGGGCGGGGTGCGAGCAGGGCGGCGCCCAGGAGCTGGTGGCCCGCGTAGGCGCCGCACCGATAGTGGTCGAGCACCCGGTCCACGGCGGCGCGGCGCTCCTCCGGGCTGTCGTGCTGGTCGCTGAGGTCCGCCGCGTACGCCCGCAGCAGGTCGTGCATCTGATGCCGGCCGGCCCGCACCTGGACGAGCATGAAGGTGGCCAGCTCGGCCAGCAGGGCGCCGGCGGTGCGCTGATCCGTACCGGCCAGGCTGGTAGCCGCGGGCGTGGTCAGATCCGGGCCGGGATGCGACGGCAGCAGCCGGAACAGGCGGGCCGCCGCCGGCGACAGCGCCCGGTAGGACCAGGAGAAGACCGCTGCCAGATCGGTGCCGGCGTCCGGTCCGAAACCGTCCAGCCCGGCGCCGGCCGCGGCCAGCTCACCGGCGATCCCGGACAGCGGCGTGTCCGGCAGGATCACCGCCCGGGCCGTGACCACGGCGAACGCCAGCGGCAGCCGCCCGCACCGGTCGATGATCTCGTCGACCGCGGCGGGCTCGGCCGCCACCCGCCGCGCGCCGAGCCGGCTGACCAGGCTCGCCCGCAGCTCCTCGCGCGCCGGCAGGCCCAGCGGGACCGGGTGCGCGCCGCCGGCCGTGATCAGGCTGGTCATCCGGATCCGGCTGGTGACGATCGCCAGGCTCCCGGCGTCCGCCGGCAGCAGGTGCCGGACCTGCTCGTAGTCGCGGGCGTTGTCCAGCACCACCAGCACCCGGCGGCCGGACAGCATGCTGCGGTAGAGGCCGGCCAGCGCGTGCAGCTCGCCGGGCAGCGACTCCGGCGGCACCCCGAGCGAACCGAGGAAACCGCGCAGCGCCTCGTCCGGGCTCATCACCGCACCCTGGGCGGCGAAACCGCGCAGGTCGGCGAAGAGCTGCCCGTCCGGGTACGCCCCGGCCACCCGGTGCCCGAGGTGCACCGCGAGGGTGGTCTTGCCGACGCCGGGCATGCCGTCCACGGCCAGCACCACCGCCGCGCGCCCCCGCCGGCGGCTCGCCTCGATCAGCCCCTCGGCCCGCGCCAGCACGTCGTCGCGGCCGCTGAAGAACGGATGGTCCGGCGGCAGCTGCACCGGCACCGGCGGCGCGTCCACGCCGATCGGCGCCGGGGCCGCGGCCGGCTGGGCCGGCTCGTCGTTCCGGTGCAGCAGCCGGTCGTAGGCCTCGGCCAGCTCCGGGCCGGGCTCGATGCCGAGCTCACCGGCGAGCCGGGCCCGCACCTCCTGGTAGGCGTCGACCGCCTCGGCCTGCCGGCCGTCGGCCGCCAGCGCGGTGACCAGCCGGGCCTGCAACGGCTCGTCCAGCGGGAACCAGCCGACCGCCTGCCGCAGCACCGGAATGACGGCACGCACCTGCCCGGCGCGCAACGCCGCGTCCGCGGCGTCCCGCAGCGCCTGCGAACGCTCGGCCTCGATCGCCACGAACGTCGGATGGGTACGCACGACAGGCTCCAGCCCCGCCGCGCACGGCCCGTCCCACAGGGCCAGGGCCTCGGTCCACACCGGCACCGCGGCCGCCGGGTCCGGGGCCGACCGGGCCCGCGCGACCAGCCGGCGGAACCGCAGCAGGTCGAGATCGTCCGCGCTGACCCTGAGCTGGTAGCCGGCGGCGTGCCGGATCAGGTGGTCGCCGACCGCCCGCACCGGCAGGTCCGGCTCGATCAGCCGGCGCAGCGTGCCGATGTAGCGGTGCACCACGTTCACCGCGCTGGCCGGCGGATCGTCCTCCCAGACGAGGTCGACCAGCTCGCTGAGGCCGACCACGGTGCCGGCGCGGGCCAGCAGCAGGGCCAGGACGAGACGTTGCTGGCGGCCGCCGAGATCGAGTTCGGTGTCGCCGCGCCACGCCCGCACCGGACCCAGGATCGTGAACCGCACCGCCATGAGCTCAGTAAACCCGCGCCGGGCCAGGAAAACGGAAACGCTCCCGGTGATCGAGATTACTTCTCGCCGGCGAGGGCGGGGCGACTCCGTAGGCTGGCGCCGGTGGCGAACATCCTGTGGGGCCGGGCGGCCGAGCTGACCGCCATCCGGGAGATGATCGGTAAGGCGCCGGAGCGCGGCGGGACGCTGGTCTTCCGCGGCGGCGCCGGAATCGGCAAGTCCGCGCTGCTCAAAGCCGCCGAGGCGGACGCCGCGGGGATGCGGGTGATCCACCTGGAAGGCGTGCAGGCCGAGTTCCGGATCCCGTTCGCCGCCCTGCACACGCTGGCCACCGCGCTCGGCGATCCCGGGCTGGCCGGGCCCCATGGTGACGTGTTCCAGATCTCGGTGCCGCTGCTCGCCAAACTCGCCGAGACCGCCGCCGCGCGCCCGCTGCTCCTGTTGATCGACGACGCGCAATGGCTGGACGGGCCGAGCTGGGAGGCGCTGGCGTTCATCGCCCGCCGGGTCACCGCCGACCCGGTGCTCATCCTGATGACGATGCGCGACGGCGAGGAGGCGGATGCCCGGCTGGCCGGGCGGGGCCTCACCGAGCTGCGGCTCGAACCGCTCACCGAGGCCGACTCGTCGGCGATGCTGAGCGCGCACGCGCCGGACCTGTCCGTCCGGCTCCGCGAGCGGGTCCTCGCCGAAGCCGCCGGCAACCCGCTCGGCCTGCTGGAACTCGCCACGGTCGCCCGGGCCGGCGACGACGGGCTGCCACCGGCCGCCCTGCCGCTGACCACCCGGCTGGAGCGGGCCTTCTCCGCCGCCGTGGTCGAACTGCCGGCGCCGACCCGCGCCGTGCTGCTGGTGGCCGCGCTGGACGAGCACGACGCGCTGGCCGAGATCCTCGGCGCCGCCACGACGCTGGCCGGGGCCCCGGTCACGGTGGCCGATGTGGACCCGGCGATCGCCGCCGGGCTGCTCGCCACCACCGCCGGCAGCGGCTACCGGCTGCGGTTCCGGCACCCCCTCGTGCGGTCCGCGGTGCGGCAGTCGGCGACGCTCGCCCAGCGCCAGCGCGGCCATGCGGCGCTCGCCGAGGTGGCGGTCGACCCGGACCGCGTCCTCTGGCACCGGGCGCTGGCCTCCACCTCGATCGACGAGCAGCTCGCCGACGAGCTGGCCGGCCTCGCCGGGCGGATGCGGCCGTCCCTGACCGCGGCGCAGCTCTGGGAACACGCCGGCCGCCTGACCGCCGCACCCGCGCAGCGCGCGACCCGGCTGGCGAACGCGGCGATCACCGCGATGGACAACGGTGACTCGCGGACCGCGGTGCGGCTGCTCGCCGACATCGAACCGCAGGACCTGCCGACGGCCGCCCGGATCCGGCTCGGCCTGGCCCGGGAATGGATCGCGGACACCGGCTGGACCGGAGCCATGCGGCTGCCCGGTTACATCGACCTCGCCGAACAGCTGCGGCAGGCGGGCAACCACGAGCACGCCCTCAGCCTGTTCGGCCAGATCTCCCCCCGGTTCTACTGGTCCAACCCGGACCCGGGGCTGCGCGCTACGGCCGTCGAGGTGCTGGAACGGCTCGACGTGGACGACGCCCACCAGGCGCTCCACACCGCCGCGCTCGGGATGATCGCGCCGATCGAACGGGGCGCCGTCGCGGTCGAGCGCATGCGCGCCCTGGTCGGGCGCGCCGACCTCGACGCACATCACCTCTACATGCTCGGCACGTCGGCCAGCGGGGTCGGCGCGCTCAAGGAGGCCACCACGTTCGCCGCGTCGGCCGTCGCCGTGCTGCGGGAGGAACGCCTGGTCACCTGGCTGGCACAGAGCCTGATCAACCAGGCGTGGACGGCCGCCCAGCTGGGCGACACCGTGCTGGCGCTCACCGCCGCCGCCGAGGCCCAGGTGCTCGCCACCGACACCCAGCAGCGCCAGTACGTGATGTCGGCGATCCTGGTCCGCGCCCAGGCCGAGGCGCTGCGCGGCAACGGCGAGATGGCCCGCACCCTCGCCGAGCAGGGCGAACAGGCGCTGCTGTCGATCGGCGCGCACACCATGCTGGCGCAGGCGCGCACCGCGCAGGGCATCGACGCGCTCGCCGACGGGCGGTACTCGGAGGCGGTCGACATCCTCGACACCGTCTTCGACACGGCGGACGTGGCGTTTCACCCGTACATCAGGGTGTTTCTGATCGCCCACCTGGCCGAAGCCGCCATGCACAGCGGGCGCCCGGAGGTGGCGCGGCGCCGGATCGAAGATCTGGCGCCGGTCGCCGCGGTGATGCGCTCGCCCTATCTGGACGTCGCGCTGATCTGCGCCGGCGCGCTGCTGGCCGCGGACGAGGAGGCCGAGGAGGCGCTGGCCGGCGCGCTGGCGCACGACCTGACCGCCTGGCCGTTCGAACGGGCCCGGCTGCAGCTCACCTACGGCACCTGGCTGCGCCGCCGACGGCCCGCGCAGGCCCGCCCGCTGCTGCGCAACGCGGCCGGCACGCTGGAAGCCCTCGGCACCCGGCCGTGGGCGGACCGGGCCAACAGCGAACTGCGCGCCTCCGGCGAGACCCGCCGCCGCCAGGACGAGAACATCGACCAGCTCACCCCGCAGGAGCTCCAGGTGGCCCGGCTGGTCGCCGAAGGCCTGACCAACCGGGAGATCGCCGCGCGGCTCTTCCTGTCGCCGCGAACGGTCGGCACGCACCTCTACCGGATCTATCCGAAGGTCGGCATCAGCACGCGCGCGGAACTCGCCGGCTTCATGGCCCGCCTCGACCAGGAGTGACGCAGGCCATCCCGGCAGCGACGGCCATGCAGTCACATGACTGACGCTGTTTCGCACGGCGCGGGCCAGAGTCGAGGATGTCCGGAGCGGCGGCTCCGGCCGAGACTCCGGGGGTAACCATGTCGATCACACTCACGCCTGGATCACATTCCGCTTCCGCTTCGGCGGTGCGCGGGGAGAAGGGCGCCGCGGAGGAGAGCGCGGTGGCACGCGTCCTGAGCGAGGAGCGCGATGCCGGTGACGGGCTGCGCCGGCATCCGAAGCGGGCGACACCGGTCGCCCGGCCACCGGCCTGGTAGCAGGCCCGTCGACCGCCGGGCCACCGAATCCGCAGCGCCCCCTGGGCGCGCGGCGGGCAGCCCGGCTGGCCGCCACACACCTCAACCTGGGCTTCCGCATGCCGGTTCACGTCGATCTTGGACGGCTGGCTCTCAGCGCTGTTTCGAGCGCGTTCAGAGAGCCCCGGCGGTCAGCCGGTTCCTCCGGCTGCGCCTGGGAGTTGCTCCGGCCGGCCTGAGACGACGCGGACGGTCAGCCAGGTGCGTTTCACCGTTGATCGGACAGGCCCGGCGGGCGGTGGCTGGGGCGGTGGTCACTCTCGGGTGATGGGTACGCAGTTTCCGGTCTTGTAGGTGGAGTTCTCGTCCTCGACCAGGCCGTGGCCCGCCAGGGCGATCCGGGCGCAGACCTTTGTGGAGTCGCCGATGGCTCGGGTGAAACGGCTCTCGTCGGTGCCGACGACCGAGGGGCGGTTGTCCTCCACGTACCATTCGCCCTGGTCGTTCTTGGGGGCGTGACCGCCCATCGAGTGGTCCGGCGGATATTTGCCGTCGCCGCCGTAGATGTGCAGGTGGTAGCCGCCGTTGACGTTCGGTTTGGAGCCGGCGTATTCGACCTCGTAGTCGAGGGTGAGTTTGCCGTCGGCGACGACCGCGGACGTCAGGCAGACCCAGCGGCGGTTGCTGCGGATCTCGTCGGTGCACTGTTCGTCGGCCGGCGGGCCCGCGCTGGCGGCAACGCTCGGCGGAGTGCTCGCTCCGGCGCCGGTGAGTTGTTGAGCGCCCTTGTCCCGGTCGTATTGGGCGTAGGCGACTCCGGCGGCGGCGAGCATCACGGCGAGCGCGAGTCCGGCGCCGGCCAGCACGCGTCGTTTCCGGCGTGACATGCCCACCGGGCGGCCGGTCGGAGCCGGACGGCTCGTCCGGGCCCGCCCGGACGGCGGCGCCGACGAGGCGGACGAGACCAGACGCCCGGACCGGGGAGACGGCGCCGGCGAGACCGGGCGTCCGGCCGGCACGGAGGCGACACCGCTGACCGGCGCGGCGGACACCGGCCGCGCCCCGGGCGCTCCGGACAGCGACCCGGGGATCCCGGAATTCGGCGCCGGCCCGGACGACCC
>NZ_JBEZZB010000136.1:0-28457 GCF_040638955.1 Actinoplanes sp. NPDC024001 | reverse complement strand
GGGCCGAACCCGGTTTCACCGCCGTGATCGAAGGCGAGCCGATCGCCGGGTTCCGCACCGGCAGCGACGGCATCGCCATCGACGTGCGCCGAGCACAGCAAGCAAACAGAACGCCGTAACCGCGACAAATCGCCTCGGGGGTCGGGCGTTCACCTCGGGCTGCGCGACGGGCAGGCCGACCAGCGACCCCGGGAAGGTACTCATTCCGGTGGACGTGACGTCCGGGCCGCCGGCCGGCTCCACCGGTCGCCGGCCCAGGTCGTAGCGCAACGAACGCCACGCACCGGTCAGCTCGTCGCGGATCCTGCGCCACAGGCTCATCACTGGTCTCCTTTTTCGGTCTGGCACGCTGTACGAGTGAGCGAACCCGTAACCGCCGGCCCGGCCGGATGGATCACCCTGCCGGACGTGTCCGAGAAACTCGGCGTGTCGATCAGCAAGGTGCATCAGATGATCCGCGAAGGCGCGCTGCTCGCCGTCCGGCGCGACGGCATCCGCCTCGTGCCCTCGGAACTGGTGGCCAACGCCACCGTGCTCAAGCACCTGCCGGGCGTCCTCAACTTGCTGCATGACGCCGGGTACAACGACGAAGAGGCGCTCCGGTGGCTGTACGAACCGGACGAGGCCCTCGGCGGCAACGCGGCAACGGGCCTCGGCGGGCCCCAGGCCCGCGAGGTGAAGCGGCGCGCCCAGGCCCTCGGCTTCTGAGCGCGGGGCGTCAGACCGAGCGGCGGGTGGCCGCCTCGGCCAGCGCGAACAGGACCTCGCGGGCCTCGTCCTCGATCGGGGCCTGCCGCAGCGCCGCCAGCGCCTCGTCCATCAGGGTGTCGATCCGCTTCTCGGTCGCCGCCAGCGCATCGCAGTCCCGGATGATCGCCCGCAGGCGGTGCACCCCTACGTCGTCCAGCGCCGGGTCGCCGAGCCCGGCGTCCAGTTCGGCCCGCGCCGCCTCGTCCAGCGCGGCGAAGGCGGCCGCGACCAGGTAGGTGCGCTTGCCCTCGCGCAGGTCGTCACCGGCCGGCTTGCCGGTCTGCGCCGGATCGCCGAAGACGCCGAGCACGTCGTCACGGAGCTGGAACGCCTCACCGAGCGGCAGGCCGAAAGCGGCGTACGCGGCGAACACCTCGGCGCCGCCACCGGCCAGCGCCGCGCCCAGCAGCAGCGGGCGCTCCACGGTGTACTTCGCGGACTTGAACCGGGCCACCTTCCCGGCCCGCTCCAGCGAGGTGTCCGCGGTCGCCTGGGTGAGCACGTCCAGGTACTGCCCGACGGTCACCTCGGTCCGCATCTGGTCGAAGACCGGCCGGGCCCGGGCCAGATCGGCGAGCGGCAGCCCGCACCCGTGCAGCAGCTCGTCGGACCAGACCAGCGCCAGGTCGCCGAGCAACACCGCCGCCGAGTCGCCGAACCCGGCCGCCGAACCGCGCCAGCCGGCGCCGGCGTGCCGGGCCTCGAAGCGCCGGTGCACCGACGGCTCCCCGCGCCGGGTGTCCGACCGGTCCATCAGGTCGTCGTGGATCAGTGCGCTGGCCTGCACGAACTCCAGCGCCGCGACAGCCGCCACCACCTCGTCGGAGTCCACCCCGCCGGCGCCGCGGAATCCCCAGTAGGCGAACGCGGGCCGCAGCCGCTTCCCGCCGCCGAGGACGAACGCCGCCACCGTGTCGGCCACCTCGCCGAGCGCCGGATCGATCTCCAGGAGCCGGGTCCGCTGGGTGGCGAGGAACCCGGCGAGGGCCTTGTCGACACGCGGCCGCAGGCCGGCCCGCTCTGGTGAACCCTTTTCAACGTGGCCAGGGCCGTGCGGCCCGCAACCGGGAAGCGAACCGGACGCTTCAGGCCCGATGCCAGGTTGAGAAAGGTTCATGGGAGAGACTGTCACGGTTCTGACGCTATCCGGTCGCCTGCCGGGCGGCACGAGCAGATCACCCGCACCCCGCGACCGGTAGAGTTCGGGTGTGTCTCTCGGTCTTCCCTCCCGCCTGCCCGGCACGCCGTCCATCGGCGAGCTGATCCGCGGGGCGGCCCCGACGTTCTCCTTCGAGTTCTTCCCGCCGAAGACAGCCGACGGCGAGCGCCTGCTCTGGCAGGCCATCCGCGAGCTGGAGTCGCTGCGGCCCAGCTTCGTCTCGATCACCTACGGTGCGGGCGGCACCACCCGGGACACCACGGTGGCCGTCACCGAGCGGGTGGCGACCGAGACCACCCTGCTGCCGATGGCCCACCTGACCGCGGTGAACCACTCGGTCGCCGAGCTGCGCAACGTCATCGGCCGGCTGGCCGGCGCCGGGATCCGCAACGTGCTCGCGCTGCGCGGCGACCCGCCCGGCGACCCGATGGGCGAGTGGGTGCGGCACCCGGAGGGCGTGGACTACGCCGAGGACCTGGTCCGGCTGGTCCGGGAGGCCGGCGACTTCAGCGTCGGGGTGGCCGCGTTTCCCTACAAGCATCCGCGCTCGGTGGACGTCGACGAGGACACCCGCAACCTCGTCCGCAAGTGCCGGGCCGGCGCCGACTTCGCGATCACCCAGATGTTCTTCGACGCGGAGGACTATCTGCGGCTGCGCGACCGGGTCGCCGCGACCGGCTGCGACACCCCGATCGTGCCCGGCGTCATGCCGGTCACCCGGATGGCGACGATCGAGCGGTCGGTGCAGCTGTCCGGCGCGCCGTTCCCGCCCGAGCTGCTGCGCCGTTTCGAGGCGGTCGCCGATGACGAGGCGGCGGTCCGGGCACTGGGCATCGAGACGTGCAGCGCGATGTGCGCCCGGCTGCTCGACGAGGGGGTGCCCGGCATCCACTTCATCACCCTGAACCGATCGACCGCGACCCGGGAGGTCTGGCAGCAGCTGGCGCCCACTCAGGTCGCCGCAGCCGCTTGACCTGGGACGAGTACGCCACCGCCTGGTCCGGGCTGCACGGCGGCCTCGACCCGCGGCGGGCGTCGCCGGTGGTCCGGGGATGGGTGCGCGGGGCGTACGAGATCGGCTGCTGGCTGAACCACCGCCATGTCGCACCGGTCGTGGTGACCGTGACCGGCCTGCTGCTCTGCCTGGCCGTGCCGCTCGCGGCGCTGGCCGGGCCGGTGGGTCTCGCGCTCGGCGCGCTCCTGGTCCTGCTGGCCGCGGCCGCCGACGGCCTGGACGGCGCGGTCGCGGTGGTCAGTGGGCGGGCCGGGCGTGCGGGTTACGTGTACGACTCGGTGGTCGACCGGGTCGGCGAGCTGGCCTGGCTGGTGGCCTTCTGGGTGGCCGGCGTGCCGGGCTGGCTGACGGTGACGGCGGGCGCGGCGAGCTGGCTGCACGAGTACGTCCGGGCGCGGGCGGCGGCGGCCGGGATGGCCGAGATCGGCGTGGTCACGGTCGGTGAGCGGCCCACCCGGGTGGCGGTCACGATCAGCGGGCTGGTCGTGGCGCCGCTCGCCGGGCTGGTGGCGGACGACGGGGTCCTGGCGGTGCTCGTCGTGGCGGTCGGCGTCTGGGCGCTGCTGCAGGCCGCCGGGCTGATCCAGCTGGCGTTCGCGGTGCGGCGCGCGCTGCGCTGACCCCTGCCGCCGATCTTTATTCGGTTGTCCGGCGTCGATGCCACGCCTATTTTCTTTATCCGTAGGCAGGCCGTCTGACCTGCGGCTTTGGCGTGGTGGAGGTGACTGAGAATGAGCGCGGTTCTGGTGCTGAACGCCGACTGCGGACCGCTGCACCGGGTCAGCCTCCGGCACGCGATCCGGATGCTGTTCCGCCAGGTGGCGGTGGTGCACGAGGCCCGGCCGGACGCGACCATCGGGGTCTACCCGGTGCCCACCGTCGTGCGGCTGGTGAGTTACGTGGTGACGCGCTGGCGGCGGGGCCGTGGGCCGGCGTGGTCGCGGGCCGGTGTGCTGGTGCGCGACGGGCGCGTCTGCGCCTACTGCGGTGACGCTGCGTCGACCATCGACCATGTGCTGCCGCGCTCGCGCGGTGGCCGCAACGAGTGGTCGAACACCGTCGCCGCGTGCGGCCGGTGCAACAACCGCAAGGGCGACCGGACGCCCGCCGAGGCCCGCATGCCGCTGCGCGTGACGCCGACCGCGCCGGTGTGGGCGGCCTTCTCCTGATCAGACGGCCGGCGGGTGCACACGGGGACCCGCCGGCCGTCGCCTTTCACTATGTCAACGTTTCATTGACATCTGCTAGCCTGGCGGCGTGGCTGATCTGAGTGACCTGCGGGCGATCCCGGCCCGGCGCGCGAGCCTGGACGCCGAGGAGCTGGAGCTGATCGATCGCGCCCGGCGCGACGGCGCGACCTGGCCGGAGATCGCCGCGGCGCTCGGCCTGGCGAGCCGCCAGGCCGCCGAGCAACGCCGGCTGCGCCTGGCCCGGGCCGCCGAGCGCGAGTCGCGGCCGCATCGTGTCCAGCTCGATGTGGGGTACGGTGAAAGCGTCCGCCACCTGCGAGAATCAGCAGTCGAGCTGCATCGGCGGGTCGGCGCCGACCGTCGCTGGGACGGCCGGTTCGCCCGCGCCGTGCTGGTCCGCGAGACCCTGGCGGCCGCGCCGGACGCCCCGGCCGGCGCCCTTTTCGATCTGGCGGCGGCCGCGCTGGCCGACCTCTCCGAGCCGGAGATCCCGGTGCTTCCCGCACCCCTGCGAGCTGCCGTGTCACGGATGCGTACGGCCCTCACCGCCGCAAGGCCGGATTGACACCACTCCACTCAGGTTCGAGGATGTGAGTCTCGTCGACTCAATCCAGGGAGTGGTGAATGCGCCGCAACGCCACGCTGTTCGTGCTGATCTCCCTCTGCTCCGGCTTCGGCGGGACGGCGATGACCCTCGCCGCCGGGATCTGGATCCTCGACCTGACCGGGTCCGCCGCCCTGGCCGCCCTGGCCGGTCTGGGCATCTACGCGCCGAGCCTGGCCGCGCCGTGGCTGGGCGTGCTCGTCGACCGCTTCCCGCGCCGCCCGCTGCTGATCACCGTCGACCTGCTGGTGGCCGCCGCGCTGTGCAGCCTGCTGACGGTCCGGTCGGCGGATCAGATCGCGCTGATCTACGGCGTCCTGCTGGTCCGCGGCGTCGCCTACGTCCTGCTGGACGCCGGTGAGACCGCACTGCTGCCGGCCGCTCTGCCGCAGCACGCGCTGGGCAGTGTCAACGGCTGGCGGTCCAGCGCCCAGGAGGGCATGCACCTGCTGGCGCCCCTCGCCGGCGCCGCCCTCTACGCGTGGCGCGGCCCCGTCCCGGTCGTGCTGCTGTGTGCCGCGCTGCCCGCCGTCACCGCGCTCCTGTACTCGCTGGTCCGCCTCTCCGGGCCCACCCCCGCCGCCGAGCCGTCGGCGAACCTCGGCTGGCAGTCCGTCAGGGCCGGCCTGCTCACCCTCTGGCAGGGACCGATGCGGCGGCCCGTCGTGGTCGCCGCCGTCGCCATCGCGGTCTCCGGCGTCACCAACGCGGCCGTGCTGTCACGCGTGGTCGACGGACTGCACCTGCCCGGGACGTACCTCGGGTTCCTCACCAGCGCGCAGGGCGCCGGCTCGATCGTCGGCGGCATCCTGGTCGGCCGGCTGCTGTCCCGCCTCGGTGCGGTCCGGGTGGCGGTGCTCGGCGCCGTACTCTTCATGCTCGCCTGCCTGGCCTGGTGCCTGCCGTGGTGGCCGGCGATGATCGCCGGCAGCGTGCTGGCCGGTCTCGGCCTGCCGTGGGCGCTGATCGCCGCGCTCACCGCGATCCAGACCGAGACACCGCACCACCTGCTCGGCCGCGTGGCCGCCACCGGCAACATGGTCATGTTCGGTCCGATCGCGCTGGCCATCCCGCTCGGTTCGGCCCTGGTCCTGCTGGACAACCGCCTGGCGCTGCTGGTCGGCGCGGCCGCCGTGGCGGCCGTCGCCGTGCTGGCCGCGAGCATGCGCACGCCGGCGGAGCGGGTCAGGAGTGGGGACGCAGGCCGGTGAAGACGACGTCGAGGATGCGGCTCTGCAGGGCCTGATCCCAGCCGCCGTGCAGGGCGCCCTGGCAGAGGCTCACCAGCAGGGCCATCACCTCGGGCAGGCGGACGTCGGAGGTAACCGCACCGGAGCTCTGCGCGGTGGTCAGGAGCGTCTCCACGGCGTCCCGCAGGTGGGCGGCGGCCTCCGGGAGGCGGATGTCCAGATCCGCGGCCGCGAGCAGGTCGGCGACGGTCTTCTTGGCCGCGGCCTCGGCAACCACGTGCCGGAAGAACGAGAACAGATCGTGCTCGCCGGCGTCGGCCACCAGTTGAGCGAGCAGGCGCTTCATGATGGCGGCGAGCAGATCCTTCTTGGTGGGGAAGTGGCGGAAGACCGTGCCGATGGCCACGCCGGCGCGGCGGGCCACCTCCTCCGTGGACGCGGTGGGGCCGAGCTCGGCGAAGACCGCTTCGGCGGCGTCGAGGATGCGCGTCCGGTTGCGTGCGGCGTCGGCGCGCAGGGGAACCTCTGGCAAGTCGAGTCTCCACTCACTATTGTCGGCTAAGTCGAGTGCTCACTCATGTTAGGAGACCGCCATGACGCCGAGCCAGATCTTCGACCGGATGCGCGCGCACTGGCTCGCCGGCCGGTCCACCTTCGAGGCCGACCTGCTCACCGACGACGTGGTGATCGAGACGCCGTTCGCCGCGCCCGGCGGGCCGGGCCGGATCGAGGGCAAGCAGCGGGTGCTGGACTACACCGAGGCCGGCCGGGCGGCCTTCCCGGTCCGGTTCGACGACTGCCGCAACGTGACCGTGCACGAGACCGCCGATCCCGAGGTGATCGTCGTGGAGTACGAACTGGCCGGCACCCACACCCGCACCGGGGTGGTCGCGTCGGCGCCGTTCATCGCGGTGCTGCGCACCCGGGACGGCAGGCTGGCCCACTGGCGGGAGTACCAGCACACCCTGGCGATCGCCGAGGCCCTGGCGGCCTGACCGGAGAAAGACGGGTGCCCGGCACGTCGTTGTGCCGGGCACCCGAAGAACCGGGTGCCGGACACGTCGTTGTGCCCGGCACCGGGGGTAGCGGGATCAGCGCTTGCTGATCGCCTTGCGGTAGTCGCTGTTCAGGCGGCCGATCAGGCTCAGCGGGATGCCCTTCGGGCAGACCTCGGCGCACTCACCCATGTTGGTGCAGCCACCGAAGCCGGCGTCGTCCTGCGCCTGCAGCATGTCGATCACCCGGCTGTCGCGCTCGGGCTGGCCCTGCGGCATCAGGCCGAGGTGGGTGATCTTCGCGGCGGTGAACAGCATGGAGGAGCCGTTCGGGCAGGCCGCCACGCAGGCGCCGCAGCCGATGCAGGTGGCCGCCTCGAACGCGGCGTCCGCGTCCTTCTTGGGCACCGGCGTGGCGTGCGCGTCCGGCGCGGTGCCGGTGGGGGCGCTGATGTAGCCGCCGGCCTGGATGATCTTGTCGAAGGCCGTGCGGTCGACGACCAGGTCCTTGATCACCGGGAAGGCGGCGGCGCGCCACGGCTCGACGTCGATGACGTCGCCGTCCTTGAAGTGGCGCATGTGCAGCTGGCAGGTGGTGGTGGCCTTCTCCGGGCCGTGCGCCACGCCGTTGATGACCATGCTGCACGCGCCGCAGATACCCTCACGGCAGTCGTGGTCGAAGGCGATCGGGTCGTCACCGCTCAGGATCAGCGTCTCGTTGAGGACGTCGATCATCTCGAGGAACGACGCGTCGGGGGAGATGTCCTTGACGTCGTAGGTGACCATCCGGCCGCTGTCAGCCGGGCCGGACTGACGCCACACCCTGACTTTGATATCCATTACTTGTAACTCCGCGTGCTCGGGTGGACGTACTCGAAGTTGAGCTCTTCCTTGTGCAGGGTCGGCTTGCCGTCGGCGCCGAAGTACTCCCACGCGGCGGCGTAGCTGAACTCGTCGTCGTGGCGCAGCGCCTCGCCGTCCGGGGTCTGCGACTCGGCCCGGAAGTGACCGCCGCAGGACTCCCGCCGGTGCAGGGCGTCGATGCACATCAGCTCACCGAGCTCGATGAAGTCGGCGACGCGGCCGGCCTTCTCCAGGTTCTGGTTGAGCTCCTCGCCCTTGCCGGGCACCTTCACCCGGGTCCAGAACTCCTCCTTGAGCGCGCGGATCAGGCCGATCGCCTTGGTCAGCCCCTCCTCGGTGCGCTCCATGCCGCAGTACTCCCACATGATCTGGCCGAGTTCGCGGTGGAAGGAGTCGACGGTCCGGTCGCCGTTGATGGTGAGCAGCTTGGCGATCCGGTCCTCGACCTGCTTGCGGGCCTCCACGACCGGCGCGTCCTGCTCGGACACGGCCGGGAACGGGCCGGCGGCGAGGTAGTTGTTGATCGTGTTGGGGAGCACGAAGTAGCCGTCGGCCAGGCCCTGCATCAGCGCGGACGCGCCGAGCCGGTTGGCGCCGTGGTCGGAGAAGTTCGCCTCGCCGATCACGAACAGGCCCGGGATGGTCGACTGCAGGTCGTAGTCGACCCAGAGGCCGCCCATCGTGTAGTGCACGGCGGGGTAGATGCGCATCGGCGTCTCGTACGGGTCCTCGCCGGTGATCCGCTCGTACATCTCGAAGAGGTTGCCGTACTTCGCCTCGACCGCCTTGCGGCCCAGCCGCTTGATCGCGTCGGCGAAGTCCAGGTAGACGCCGAGACCGCCGGGGCCGACGCCGCGGCCCTCGTCGCAGACGTTCTTGGCGGCCCGCGACGCGATGTCCCGGGGCACCAGGTTGCCGAACGACGGGTAGATCCGCTCCAGGTAGTAGTCGCGGTCCTCCTCCGGGATCTCCCCGGCGGGCTTCTGGCAGTCCGCCGCCCGCTTCGGCACCCACACCCGGCCGTCGTTACGCAGCGACTCCGACATCAGGGTCAGCTTCGACTGGTGCGAGCCGGACTCCGGGATACAGGTCGGGTGGATCTGCGTGTAGCAGGGGTTCGCGAACAGCGCGCCCTTGCGATGCGCCCGCCACGACGCCGTGACGTTGCAGCCCTTGGCGTTGGTGGAGAGGAAGAAGACGTTGCCGTAGCCACCGGAGGCGAGCACCACGGCGTCGGCGAACTCGGTCGTGATCTCGCCGGTGACCATGTCGCGCACCACGATGCCGCGAGCCTTGCCGTCGACGATGATCAGCTCGAGCATCTCGTGCCGGGCGTTCATCTCGATGTTGCCGAGGCCGATCTGCCGCTCCATGGCCTGGTACGCGCCGAGCAGCAGCTGCTGACCCGTCTGGCCCCGGGCGTAGAAGGTCCGGGACACCTGGGTGCCACCGAACGAGCGGTTGTCGAGCAGGCCGCCGTACTCGCGGGCGAACGGGACGCCCTGCGCGACGCACTGGTCGATGATGTTCACCGACACCTGGGCGAGCCGGTAGACGTTCGACTCGCGGGCGCGGAAGTCGCCGCCCTTGACGGTGTCGTAGAAGAGCCGGTAGACGGAGTCGCCGTCGTTGCGGTAGTTCTTCGCCGCGTTGATGCCACCCTGCGCCGCGATCGAGTGCGCGCGCCGCGGGCTGTCCTGGTAGCAGTACGACTTGACGCGGTAGCCGGCCTCGGCGAGCGTGGCGGCGGCCGAGCCGCCGGCCAGGCCGGTGCCCACGACGATGACGGTCAGCTTCCGGCGGTTCGCCGGGTTGACCAGCTTGGCAGCGAACTTGCGGCGCTCCCAGCGAGTCTCGACCGGTCCGTCCGGAGCGGCCTTGTCGACGACCGGCTCACCCTCGATCCAGAAGTCGTTCATGATCAACCCACCAATCCGGTCGTCACCGCGAACGGCACCGAGAGGTACATCGCGACCAGCACCACGGCCAGGACCAGCGCGATCACCTGCGCGCGGAACTCGTTCTTCTTGGTCTGCTGGCCCAGCGTGCGGGCCGCGCTCCAGATGCCGTGCCGCAGGTGGAAACCGACGGCCACCACGGCGACGGTGTAGAAGAGGGTCACGTACCAGCGCTCGGGCGCGAAGTCCGCGATCAGCCGGGCGGACGGGTCGGCGTCGCCACCCTCCGGGTTCAGGTGGCCCGTGGTCAGGTCGAGGATGTGGTAGATCACGAAGAGCAGGATGATCACGCCACCCCAGCGCATCGTGCGGGCCGCGTAGCTGCCCTGGACCTTGGGCCGGTGCGCGTACTTGACCGGGCGGGCCTTGGCGGCCCGGCGGGCCAGCACGGTGGCCGCCCAGATGTGCGCGAAGATCGCCACGAGCAGGCCGACCCGCTGGATCCACAGGAACCAGGTGTCCGGCAGCAGGGGCGTGCCGAGCTCCCGCAGCCAGTGCGCGTAGTGGTCGAAGTCCTCGGCGCCCACGAAGATCTTGAGGTTGCCCGCCGCGTGCGCGAAGAGGAAGAGCACCAGCAGCACGCCGCTGAGCGCCATGATCAATTTCAGGACGACCGACGAGGGTCGCACCGACTTCCGCGGAGCGGGGCGTGCCGTCGCACCCGCTGCGTTGGTCGTCTTCGGAATAGGAGTGTCTACCGCCACAACTTGGACGGTAGAAAGTCCCGAGCCATTCGTCTAATGCATGATGGGACCAACATCCATAGCGGTAGTCTATTACCGTGCAGCTGCAACAACTCCGGTACTTCGTAGCGGTGGCTGAGACGCGACATTTCACCCAAGCGGCGGACATTTTGGGCGTCTCGCAACCGACCCTGAGTAAGCAGATTCACACCCTTGAAAGCTCTCTCGGCGCGCCGCTCTTCGAGCGGATCCGGGGCGGTGTCACCCTCACGGTAGCTGGTGAAACGCTGCTCCCGCTGGCGCAGCGGATGGTCGCCGACGCCGACGCGGCGCGCGAGGCCGTGCAGGACATCGTCGGTCTGCGCCGCGGTGAGGTCCGGCTGGGCGCCACCCCCAGTCTCTGCTCCTCACTCGTGCCCGCCGTGCTGCGGACCTACCGCGCCGACCATCCCGGCATCCAGCTGTACGTGAGCGAGGGCAGCTCGCAGGACCTGATCACCGATCTGCTCGCGCACTCGCTCGACCTGGCCCTGATCGTGCACTCCGAGCACGGCGTCGACCCGGCGCTGGAGACCACCGAGCTGCTGCGGGAGAGCCTGGTGGTGGCCTCGGTCGCCGACGGCCCGCCGCTGACCGTGGGCCGCCAGCTCGACCTGGCCGAGCTGCGGCACACCCCGATGGTGATGTTCCGGGAGGGCTACGACATCCGCGACGTCACCCTGCACGCCTGCGAGCGGGCCGGCTTCACCCCCAAGTTCGCCGTCGAGGGCGGCGAGATGGACGCGGTCCTGGCCTTCGTCGAAGCCGGTCTCGGGGTGGCGCTGGTGCCGAGCATGGTGCTGGCCAACCGGCCGTTGCTGCGGGCGACGCCGCTGGCGCCGCCCGGCATGCGCCGGACGATCGCGCTCGCCCAGCGGCGCGGCGCGGTGCTGCCGCACGCGGCAGCCGAGTTGCGCGAGGTCATGCTGGAGCACATCGCCGCCGGTGAGCTGCCCTTCGGCGTACGCGCACTGTAAGGGTCCCGTCCACATCGGGTAGTCAACCGGCCACCGGGCGTTCTAGCATCCCTGCGTGTGGCATGGCGAGTTCCGCGATCCCCGGCTGGTCGAGGTCTATGACGCCGAATGCCCCTGGGGCTGGGACGACGACTTCTTCATGGCGGTTCTCGCCGAGCGCAGCGCGCCCCGGGTCCTCGATCTCGGGTGCGGCACCGGGCGCCTGGCGATCGCCATGGCCGCGGCCGGTCACGAGGTCACCGGGGTCGACCCGGCCACGGCCGCTCTCGACGCCGCCCGCCGCAAGCCCGGCGCCGCCCGGGTGCGGTGGGTCCTCGGGTCGGCGGAGAAGCTGCCGGCCGCGACCTTCGACGCCGCGTTCCTGACCAGCCACACGTCCCAGTTCATCGTCGGTGACCAGGAGTGGCCGGCCGCGCTGCGGTCGCTGCGCAACGCCCTGGTCCCCGGTGGACGGTTGATCTTCGACAGCCGGGACCCGGCGGCCCGCCCGTGGGAGAAGTGGAACCCGGAGGACTCCCGGCGCTCCATCGTGCTGGCCGGAGGGGAGGTCGTCACCGCGTGGACCGAGGTCACCGCGGTCGGCGCGGAGGGTCTGGTGTCGTTCACCCATCACTACCGGTTCTCCGACGGCGGGCACCTGACCAGTGCGGCGCAGATGCGGTTCCGCACCGAGGAGGACCTGCGCGACGCACTGTGGACGGCGGGTTTCCGGGTGGACCGGATCTACGGCGGCTGGGGCCGGGAGCCGGTCGGGCTCAGCGAGGACGGCGAGCTCATCGTGATCGCCGTCGCCGAAACCCGTACCAGAAAGTGATCTTGCCGCGTTTGTGCCGAGATCTGGCAGAAGCCGGTGAAACCATTGCGAAACATGAATACCGGATTAGTATCCGCACCCATCGGCCTCGACCCCGGATGGATGAGGTGGCATGTCCGACAACGAGTGGCCAAGGCAGTTGCCCGCACCGGGCCACGGTGAGTGGACCGAACCGGAACACGCTCCACGGCGGATCCTGCTCTCCGCGGCCCTGGTGCTGGTGGTTCTGCTGGCCGCCGGTGGAGTCGCCTGGCAACTGATGCGCAACGGCTCCGGGCAGCCGGCCGCCCGGCCCAGCGCGGCGCCGCCCCCGTCAGCCACCCAGCCCAGCGTGACGCCCTGCCCCGACCCCGAGCTGCGGGTGACCGCGGCGCCCGAGATCGAGCCACTGATCCGCGAGGCGGCGGCCACCCTGAACCCGGAAGGGCAGCGCTGCGCGCCGATCGTCGTGCAGGCGCAGGAGCCGGGCGCCACCCTGCGCGGCACGCCGAAACCGGACGTCTGGGTGCCGTCCAGCAGCTCGTGGCTGCCGATCGCGGCCGACGCGGGCACGACCTACGCCGTGGAGGGCAAGCCGATCGCGTACTCGCCGATCCTGCTGGCCGCGCCGGAGGGCATCGCGAGCCTGTTCGCCGAGGGTGACAAGGGCTCCTGGACCGGTCTGATCACCAGCCTGGCCTCGGCCCGGATACCCAGCGTCACCATGCCGGACCCGATGACCAGCACGGCCGGTCTGCTCAGCGTGCACGGCGTGCACACCGCGACGGCACGCACCACCAAGGACGCCGGGATCGCCCAGCTGCGGGCGCTCACCCTGCGCAGCCGGATCCAGGAGTCCAACGCGGACCCGGCCACCCTGCTCGGCCGGTTGGCCGGCCAGCAGGACAGCACCACCGCGGTGTACGACATCGGCGTCTTCCCGGTGATCGAGCAGCAGTTGCGGGCGTACCAGAAGGCCGCCAAGGGGGTGCCGATGATCGGCGTCCCGCCGGTCGACGCCCGGGTCGAGGCCGACTATCCGTTCGCCGTCCGCAAGGGCGCCGATCGGGCGCTGGCCGAGCGGCTGCGCGCGGCGATCAGCAAGCCGGCCGTGGCGGCGGCCGGCTTCCGCGCCGAGCCGACCGCCGGGGTGCTGCGGCTGCCGAACGCGGCGGGCCGGCTGCTCGGCCCGGCCCGGCAGTGGGCGCAGTACCAGAAGCTCGCCTTCCAGGTGCTGCTGCTGATCGACTCGTCCGGTTCGATGAACGAGCGGATCACCGACCGCGGCGGGCGGAGCACCACCAAGGCTGCCCTGCTGCGCGAATCCGGCGCCGCTGCGGCTGATCTCTTCGACGACGAGGCCGCGGTCGGGATGTGGTATTTCGGCGACCCGAACCGCAACGGCCCGGCACACACCGAGCAGGTCACGCTCGGGCCGGTCACCGGGGTCGTCGACGGCAAGCCGCGCCGGCAGGCGCTGGTCGACACGATCCGGGCGTACCGGCCGGCGCCGAACGCCGGCACCCCGCTCTACCAGGCGGTGCTCGACGGGGTGGACGCGATGCGCAAGCAGGTCAAGCCGGAGACGGCCACCGTGGTGGTGGTGCTCACCGACGGCGCCGACGGCGGCACCCGGTTCGCGATGTCCAACCAGGACTTCCAGAGGCGGCTCGCCGCCGGCCAGGACCCGGCGAGGCCGGTGCCGATCATCGCGGTCGGTTACGGCCCGGACGCGAACATGCCGGCCCTGCAGGGCATGGCCAGGGCCACCGGTGGACAGGCGATCGCCGCCAGGAACCCGGCCGACCTGGCCTCCGCGGTCGCCAAGGCCTTCCTGGCCGCCCACTCCCGCCCCTGACGGCCGGCGTGCGGGAGATCCACACGGACTATGCGGCGGGGCCGATCTGGTCGGCGACGATGCCGGCGGAGAGAGTGACCATCGGCAGCCCGCCACCCGGGTGGGCGGAGCCGCCGACCAGGTACAGGCCGTCGACCGGGCCCCGGTTCGCCGGCCGTAGCAGCCCGCCCGCGGTGCCGTAGATGGCGCCGCCGGGCGCGGCCGTGGCCTCGGCCAGATCCGCGGGCGTGCGCGTCTCGGCGAACGCCAGCCGGTCCCGCACGTCCAGGCCGCGGCGAGCCAGCACGTTGAGAATGTGCGATCCGTACGCCTCGGCGAGCCCCGGCCGTCGCCAGTCCACTGCGGACCAGCCGGTGCCCTGCCGTGCCGCGTTCACCAGGACGAACCAGGCCTCGTGCCCGTCCGGCCGCACCGCCGGATCAGCGGCCCGGGTCACGAAGATCGCCGGATCGTCCACCGGCCGGGCCCGCCGGTTCGCCGACCCGAAGATCGCGTCGAACTCGGCGTCGTAGTCGCGCGGGAAGAAGACCGTGTGATGGGCCAGCTCCGGCGTCTCCCCGCGCACGCCGAGGAGCAGCACGAACCCGCCGAGGCTGCGGTCGGCGAGCCCGGCCAGCCGGCCCGGGCTGGGCAGCAGATCCCGGTAGAGGGTCAGCGCGTCCACGTTGGAGATCACCACGTCGGCCGGCACGAACGCTCCGGACTCCAGGCGCACCCCGCGTACGCCCGGATCCGTCTCGATCGCCGCGACCGCGGAACCCAGCTCGACCCGTACGCCGAGGGCGCGGCACCGGTCGTGCAGAGCCGTCGCCAGCGTGCCCAGGCCGCCCGGCAGATACCAGCCGCCGTAGGTGAGCTCGGCGTAGGGGATCGCGGCGAGCGCCGCGGGCGCGCGGCGCGGATCCGTGCCGGTGTAGGTCGCGTAACGGTCCAGCAGCATCCGTAACCGCGGATCGCGCAGATAGCGCCGGCCGAGGGCGCGCAGCGACCGGCCCGGCGCGATCGCGGCCAGATCACCGACCCGCCAGGAGAGCCGGGCCAGCGACGTCGCGGTCACCGGCCGGCGCAGCACCGAGGAGTAGGAGGCCCGCCAGATCCGGGCCGCCCGGCGCCAGAACCGGTCCCAGTCGGCGGCCGCCCCGGCGCCCATCGCGGTGGCGATCCGGTCGAGGAAGACATCGTGCGACGACGAGGAGTCGAGCACCGTGCCGTCCGGGAAGACGTGCCGGACCACCGGGTCCAGCGGCTCCGGGCGCAGACCCAGATCCAGCCCGTCGAAGACGTGCGGCAGGGTGAGCAGGCTCGGGCCGGTGTCGAAACGGAAACCCTCCCGCTCGTGGACGGCCAGCTTGCCGCCGACCGTGCCGGACCTCTCGTGCACCACCACCCGGTGCCCGGCGGCGGCCAGCCGGGCGGCCGCGACCAGGCCGCCGACCCCGGCGCCGATCACCACGATCTCGCTCATCCCGACATGATCCTCCGGCCGCGCCAGGTGAGACGACCCAGGCGGCGCAGACGGAAGGAACGGGCGACCAGCCAGGCGAACAGCACCACCGAGAGCGGGTGCGCGAGCGCGTCCGGGAAGACCCGCCCGCCGGTGGCGATCGCGCTGATCACGCGCCCGGTGACCCCGAGCAGATAGGCGGCCAGGGCCCACAGTCCCAGCGGGAGCAGGAGGGGCGGCAGCGCGTACAGGAGAAGCAGCAGCGCCACGACGGCGACCGCGCCGGCCGGCGAGCCGAACGAGGCCCACAGCGACTTGCCGTAACCGTCCGCCAGGTCGGACCAGGACTCGTACATCCGGCAGGTGGCCAGCCGCGAGCCGTCGGCGAGCGCGATGCGCCCGCCGGCGCGTTTCACCGCGCGGGCCAGCCCGATGTCCTCCAGGACGTCGTCGCGCACGGCGGCATGGCCGCCGGCCCGGCGGTAACCGGCCCGGTCCACCACCAGCCACTGGCCGCCGGCGGCGGCCAGCGACGGGCGCGGCGAGCGCTCCATGCCGCGCAGCGGCAGGAAGGTGAGCCAGGACCATTGCAGCAGCGGTTGCACCAGGCGCCCGGCGCCGGTGATCCGAGGGTACGGCGACAGCAGGGTCACCCGGGCATCCCGCAGCAACGCCACCGCCCCGGCGACGGCGTCCGGTTCCAGCACCACGTCGGCGTCCACGAAGACCAGCACGTCCGCGTCACCGGCCGCGTCGGCGAGCCGGGCGCAGGCGTTCGGTTTGCCCAGCCAGCCCGGCGGCGGCGGGGTCCCGGCATGCAGCCGCACCCGGTCGCCGGCGACCGCACGGACCACGTCGGCCGTGCCGTCGGTGGAGCCGTCGTCGAGCACGTGGATCGTCAGCTCCGGCACGCCGCGCTGGGCCAGCAGCGACTCCAGGCAGGGCGTGACCCGGGTGGCCTCGTCGCGCAGCGGCAGCAGCACCGCGACCCGGTCCACGATGGACGCGTTCCGTCGCGGTCGGCGCAGCAGCAGGGCGTTGACCGCGGTGTGCCCGGTGAGCAGCAGCAGCGGCGCCAGGAACAGCCAGGCGATCACGCTTTTGTCCGCAGTCGCAGCACGAGCGGGAGGACCGCGGCGCCCATCAGCACGCCACCCCAGAGGGCGGACGCGGGCAGGTCGAGAAAGACGGCGTGCGCCAGGACCGAGGAGAAGTAGGTCCAGAGCCACAGGGCGTACATCGGCGCATCTTTTTTGCCCAGACCTGACACGATATTTGCTGACAGGGCCGTCATCAGCAGCAGCGCGAACCCGAGCCACCCCAGGTAGTTGCTGACCGGAATGCCGGCCAGCCCGGGCAGCGCGGGCACCGGATCATGCCAGCGCCAGTACCCCTCGGCGACCATCTGCGGATCGAGAAACAGATCCCACGCGGCCAGGCCGGCCGCGGCCAGCGCGATGCGCGCCGCGCGGCCGCGCGTCACCCGCACCGCGGCCAGCCACGCCGGCCACGCCATCCAGGTCCAGGCCAACGGGATGATCAGGGGTACGCCGAGCAGCTTCGGGCCGAGTTCACCGGAGTAGTCGTACGTGCCGAAGGGGAAGCCGGTCGCCACCCCGATCGCCTCGACCGCGAAACCGCCGATCCCCGCGGCGCCGATCAGCGCTGCCGCCGCCCGCGGCCCACGGCTGAGGAAGGCGTGCGCGACCGAGAGCAGCACCCCGATCAGCACGGTCGCCACGGTCAGCCCCGCGCGGAGCTCACCCGAGGTGAGTGGATAGCAGATCTGAGCCAAGATCAAGGCGCCGAGCAGCGCCCACGGAACCCGCTGCACCAGTCAGCCGCCGACTGCGCCGGGGCTGTCCTCGACCACCGGCAGCTCCCGCCCGAGGATCGCGAAGGCCCGCTCGTCGCCGGGGAAGATGAAGTTGCGCAGCACATCGGTGAAACCGAACCGCCGGTACAACCGCCAGGCGCGCGACGTCTGCTCGTCCGCCTCCGGAGTGGAGAGCAGCACGGTCTTGCCCTCGGCCATGGCGAGCAGCGCGCGCAGCTGGCGGGCGCCCACCCCGTGGCCCTGGGCGACCGGCCGGACGTGCAGCTCCACCACCTCGAAACAGTCGGCCAGCCAGTGCCGCCGGGACGGATCGTCCAGCGCCGACCGCACCTGGTCGTGCCACCACTGGCCGGGAGCGGAAGTGTAGCCGTAGCCGAACCCGGCGACCCGTCCGTCCGGGGTGGTCGTGGCGACCGCGCGGAACCCGGGACGGCGCACGTGTGACCCGATGTAGCCGCGCCGGGTCTGCAGCAGCTCCGGCCGGTAGCCCATCGCCTCGCCGTAGACGGCGACCACGTCGTCGAGCCGGCGCAGCAGGTCGTCCGGCTGCCAAGCAACGAGCCTCATCGCTCCCTCTCCTCGGCCGTCCAGCCCAGCACGGACCGGTCGCCGCTGATGTCGTGCACCGCGAAACGGGCGAACAGCTCCTCCGCGTACCAGCGGTCGGCCGGGGTACGGGCGATCGCCGCGCGATGCTGCGGCTGACGGTACGCGAAAGCGGTGAGGTCCGTCGCGCTGCGCCACACGCTGACCGTGCCCTGCCAGCCGATCGGCGCCTCACCGACCCCGAAGTGCGCGAGCAGGCCGGGCGCGGCGAGCACCTCGTGGGCCACCGCCGGGATCGCCCGCCAGAACCGGACCGCCCGGGAGGGTCGCAGCCGCGCCCGGGTCAGGGCCAGCACCATGCCGTCGGCCTTGCGGCCGGTCGGCTGGAACGGGCTCCGCTTCGCCCACGTGCCCCGGCTGATCAGCGGCTCCAGGTCGACACGGGCGCTGCTGGTGGCGATCCGGTCCCAGGTAGGGAAATCGACCGGCCGGTCGCTGACCGTGAACGCCGCGTACCGGGTGAGGTCGGCGTCGCCGGGACCGAAGCCTTGAGCCGTGCCGAGGAACTTCGCGAACTGAACCCCGGGCCGGTGACGGCGGGCGAACGCCATCCGCAGCAGGGCCGCCCCGACGGCACGGCGCGGCACCCGCCAGACGTGCAGGCTGACCTGTGTCATGCGGTGCCGTCCTCGGCATGCTCCTCTGGCCCTCGCTGGCGAGGTCGTCTTGTCGGTGCGGCGGGGTGCCGCTCGGTGCAGGCGGTCATGCCACCTCGGCCGGGGTGCCGTCGGTGACCCGCACCAGCTCGGCGTAGGTGATCGGGAAGACCGACTGGGGCACCCCGCCGGCCGCCCAGACCGTCGGGTACTGCTGGAGGTCCACGTCGACCAGGGTGCGCACCGGTTTCGGGTGACCGAGCGGAGCGACCCCGCCGATCGCCTGCCCGGTGTGCCGCCGGACGAACTCGGGGGTGGCCCGGCGCAGCTTCGCGACACCGAGCGTGGCCGCCACCTTCGCGGTGTCCACCCGGTGCGCGCCGGAGGTCAGCACGAGCAGCGGCTCACCGTCCGCGTCGAAGATCAGCGAGTTGGCGATCTGGCCGACCTCGATCTCCAGAGCGGCCGCGGCCGCGGCGGCGGTGTGCACCGCCTCGTCCAGGATGACGATCTCGGCGTCCACCCCGGCACCCACCAGGGCGTCCCGCACCGCGGTCACGTTGGGATGACTGTGCATCGCCTCATCCTGCCGCCTTGGCGCTGGCCTCCCAGAGCCGGGCCGCCAGCTGCGGGTCCCGCGCGTGCGGCGCCGGGCGGGCCGGCTCCCGGCCGACGTAGTAACCGCCGTTGACCAGCTCGGCGGCCGGCGCGGTGGCCAGCCAGACCAGCAGCTCACCGGCCTTCTCCGGGGTGACCAGGAACGGCGCGAACCGGTAGAAGAACCGGGTGAGCCGGCCCGCCCCGAAATTGGTGCGCACCACACCCGGGTGGAAGGACACGCTGGTCACGTCCGGCCACCGGCGGGCCGCCTCGGCGGCGAAGAGGATGTTCGCGGCCTTGCCCGCGCCGTAGGCCTGCCAGGGGTTGTACTTCGCCGGATCACCCTCCAGCCGCTCCGGATCCGGGCTGCCCTGCACGTGCGCCCGCGAGGCCGTGTTGACCACCCGGCCGTCGCGCAGCTGCTCCCGCAACATCGTGGTGAGCAGGAAATGGGAGAGGTGGTTGCCCTGGATGGTGGCCTCGTAGCCGTCCTCGGTGCGCCGGTACTCGCCGACCATGCCGCCGGCGTTGTTCGCCAGCACGTCGATCTTGGAAAATCGGTCCCGCAGCTGGTCGGCGAGGGTGCGAACCTGGGCGAAAGACTCGAAGTCGGTGCGGAAGTGGAGCGGCTCGCGTCCGCCGGCCTGCCCCACCTGGGCGACGGCGTCGGCCAGCCGCTGCTGGTCACGCCCGACCAGCACGACCTCGTCGCCGCGGGCGGCGAACTGCTTGGCGGCGGCCAGGCCCACGCCTGAGCTGCCGCCGGTGACCACGATCGTTGATGTCACTTCGGTCGCCCTCCTGGCTGGTCCGGCTTCATCGTGCATCCTGGCACCCGGGCCGGCCGGCGGCATCCCGAAGGTGGTCGCGTCCGGCTTTGCTCTGCGTCCCGCTCGGCCAGGCCGCCCACGCTCGGCCTACCTGCCGGGTGCCCCAGCCTGCCCGACATGGCTTGCCCAGCCCGGCGTGCCCGGTCTGCCCGCCCGGCTTGGCGGCCCGGGCGGCTGCCTGCCCGGCTTGTCCAGACTGGCGCGCCTGGTGTGCCCGCCGGGCTTGGCCGGCCTGGCTTGGCTGCCTGCCGGCTTGCCCAGCATGGCCGATCCGGCTTGCCCGACCCGGCGTACTGGGTCCGGTGTGCCCGACCAGCCGCCATGCCTGGCCCGCCTGCCCGGCTTGGCGGTATGCCCCATGCCTGACTGCCTGCTCGGCTCGGCGTGCCGGCCCGCTCTTTGCGTGGCCGGCACGCCGTCGGAGTTCGCCATCGGTGGCCTGGCGGGAAGTCGATCATCTGTTCTAAAAAGCTGGCCGGCGCGGGCCGCGAAGGTTGCTTTTTTGTCGTAGGTGGGTGTTAGTCTCTGCGGTAGTTAGAACGGATGTTCGAACGGGCCTCGCCCGGGAGGGCAGCGTTCTGACCCGGGAGCGTGTTTCGCGGCGCGCCTCCCGGCGCGGCACCCGCGAAGTGCCGTGCGCGTGGTTCGGGCATTCGCGGGCCCGAGCCCGTACAAGGCAGGCCGTCGCCCGCCGCCCCCGACCCCCGGTGGCGGGCGACGGACCCGCCGGGCGGTGCCGCCGGGTGTGGTGTGGGGAAGCTTCACGCCCGGTCGGCTCGCCGCCGGGGCAGGCTTCACGGTTTGCCCGACGGGGCTCCGGCTCTGCCCGCTGGAGCCCCGTCCCGGCCCCGGCCGATCCGCAACGGATCTGCTGGAGCTCGTTCTGGGCGCGGTTGGTCCGTGACGGATCTGCTGGAGCTCGTTCTGGGCGCGGTTGGTCCGTGACGGATCCGCTGATGTCCAGCCCCGGGTCCGGTTGGTCCGTGATGGATCTGCCGGAGTTCGGTCCCGGCGCTTGCCGGTCCTTGGGGATCGGCTTGGTGCCGGGGGTTTGTCCGCTGTGTCTTCCTCCGCGGCGGGACGGTTCGGCCCCTCACGTCGGATGCGGAACAGGCGAGGAGAAACAACCATGGCGAGCACCACTGCCCCGGGCCTCGAGCCGGCTCTCGGTCCGGCGCGTGCCGGCGCGGCCACCCGGGCGGAGGCGCCCACGGTCCCGGCGCACATGCTGCCCCACCGCACACCGGCTCAGCTGCTGACGATCGCCCGGCAAGGGCTCGACGAGGCGGCATGCACCAATCCCGACGGGCTGCGTTACGCGGCTGCTCATCTCGCCGCCCTGCGTGCGGCTGCGGCTCTGCTCGCCGCCCTGCGTGCGGCTGCGGCTCTGCTCGCCGCCCGTGCCCGGCCATCCGCGCCGGGGCGCCGCACCCGGGCGACCAGTGTCTGGTCCCTGCTCGTCATGGTGGCGCCCGAGTTCGGTGAGTGGGCCGGCTATTTCGCGCTCGGCGCGGGCAAGCGTGCCGCGGCGGAGGCCGGCATCCCCCGCGTGGTGAGCGCCCGCGAGGCCGACGATCTCCTGCGCGCGGCGGAACAGTTCGTCACCGTGGTCGAGTCGTCCCTCGGCATGAGCTATCAGCCACCCCTGGCCGCGTGACCTGACCGCCGTTCCTGGCGTGAGCACGTGCAAGGTGGTGGCTGCCCGGCGGTGGGCTGCTGCGTGAGGGGGCGTGGTGGAAAAAGCCGTGCGCACACTGCTGGTCTGGTGTCCGGACTGGCCGATCGTCGCTGCGGAGATCGTCGAAGGCGTGGCGGCCGGGGAAGCGGTCGTGGTGCTGTCCAACAACCGGGTGCTGGCCTGTTCCGAGGCGGCACGCCGGGAAGGGGTGCGGCGGGGGCTGCGGCGCCGGGAAGCGCAGAGCCGGTGCCCGTGGGTGACCGTCGTGGAGCACGATCCGGCGCGTGACGCCCGGGCGTTCGAGCCGGTGGTGGCGGCGATCGAGGAGGTCGTGGCCGGGGTCGAGGTGATCCGGGCCGGTGCGTGCGCGGTCGCGGTGCGCGGCCCGGCACGGTATTTCGGTGGTGAGGAGGCCGCAGCCGAGCGGATCGTCGAGCAGGTCGCGCAGGCCTGTGCGGTGGAGTGCCAGGTCGGGATCGCCGACGGGGTGTTCGCGGCCGGGATCGCCGCGCGTACCGGGCGGATCGTGCCACCGGGGAAGACCCGCGAGTTCCTGGCCGGCGTGCCGGTCGAGGCTCTGGAACGCCCGGACCTGACCGATCTGCTGCACCGGCTGGGGGTGAAGACGCTCGGCGAGTTCGCCGCGCTGCCGGCCGGGGACGTGCTGACCCGGTTCGGGTTCGACGGTGCGCTGGCGCACCGGCTCGCCGCCGGGGCCGATCACCGGCCGCTCGCGGTCCGCAGACCGCCGCTCGATCTGGCCGTCGAGGAGACCTACGACGAGCCGCTGGAGCGGGTGGACGTGGCCGCGTTCGCCGGCCGGGCGCTGGCCGAGCGGCTGCACGAAGGGCTCGCGGCGCACGGTCTGGCCTGCACCCGGCTCGGGGTGGAAGCGGTCACCGTGGACGGTCAGGAGCTCTACCGGGTGTGGCGGCACGACGGCACGCTGAGCGCCACGGCCATCGCCGACCGGGTGCGCTGGCAGCTGGACGGCTGGCTCACCGGTGCCCGGCGCGGCACCCTGAACCGGCCGACCGCCGGCCTGGTCCGGCTCCGGCTGGTGCCCGACGGGGTGCTGGTCCACCTCGGACTGCAGCCCGGCCTCTGGGGCGACACCGGCGCCGAACGCGACCGGGCGCACCGGGCCTTCAGCCGGGTGCAGGGCCTGCTCGGCCCGAACGCGGTGGTCACCGCCGTGCCAGGCGGCGGCCGCTCAGCCGACGACCAGATCCGCCTGGTGGCGTGGGGCGACGAACGCGAGCCTTCCCGGCCGGGCCGACCGCACGCCGACCCGATTCCCGACCTGGGGATCGTGCGCGAGCGCCCCACCGCGCGTCCATTGCGGCTGGTCAGGCCGCTACCCGAGGCGGCGCCGGTTCCTGTGGGTGGAGAGCAGGCTGCACCGGAGACGGCGGCCCCGAGCTTCGTGCCTGGCGAGGTTGGCGGAGTGGTTGACGATCTCGCGTCTGTGGTGCGGTTCCGGCCGCGGCGGGCGCCGCAGGAGCCGGCTGCCGAGGAGGGTGGGGCCGGGCGGGCCGGTGGAGGGCTGGTCAGCCTGATCGAGTTCGGCAGTGCGCGCTCCGGGCGGGGATCGGCGGGCCTGACCGCGGCTGGTGATGTGCGGTCGAGCAGCGAAGCGGCGGGCTCGGGTGAAGTCGGTGCTGGGTGGCGAGGTGCGGGTCCGGCCGGGGTGGGTGATGTGCGGTCGGGCAAGGACGCGGCGGGCGCCGGGTGGCCGGAGTCGGGATCGAGTGCGGCGGGCGCCGGGTGGCCGGAGGCGGGATCGAGTGCGGCGGGTGCCGGGTGGCCGGAGTCGGGATCGAGTGCGGCGGGCGCCGGGTGGCCGGAGGCGGGATCGAGTGCGGCTGACGCTGGGCGGCGGGGCAAGGCGAGCGCGGGCTCGGTTGAGGGTGGTGCCGGGTGGCCTGGTCAGGGATCAGGGCCGGACGGGAGTGCTGAGAGCGGGCCGGTGCGGCCGGCCGGGCGGCGGTCGGGGCGGCGGGCGAGCCGGCAGGTTGCGTTGCCGCCCTGGCCGGGGCGGCTGCCCAAGCCCGCGCCGGCGGTGGTGCCCGGGCAGCCGGCGGGGGCCGTGGTGCTCGACGCGGCGGGCCGGGCGGTGGGGGTGAGCGGGCGGCTCGAGCTCTCCGGGCCGCCGGTGACCGTCGCCGTGGAGCGGGGCGCACCGGCCGAGATCGTCGGGTGGGCCGGGCCGTGGCCGGTTGACGAGCGCTGGTGGGCGGCCGAGGAGGCGCGGCGGCGGGCCCGGTTCCAGGTGACGCTGGCGGGCGGGCGGGCGCTGCTGCTGTCGCTGGCGAGCGGCCACTGGATGGTGGAGGCGGTTTACGACTGATCCGAGGCCGGAGGCGGGTCGGCGATTGAACCGGGAGCAAAGCCTATGGCTGAGCCAGGGGACAAGGCCTACGGCTGAGCACGCGGCAAGGCTCGCGGCTGAACCGGGAGCAAGGCGCATGGCTGAGCCAGGGGACAAGGCCTACGGCTGAGCGCGCGGCAAGGCTCGCGGCTGAGCCGGGAGCAAGGCGCATGGCTGAGCCAGGGGCAAGGGCTGCGGCTGAGCCTGGGTGGGAAGGGCTGCGGCTGCCTGAGGTGCGGAAGGGCGGCGGGTGGGCCGGTGGCGGTTTGCGGTGAGGGCTTGGCGGAGGAAGGTCAGAGGTGGGCTTCAACAACCCGGATGTGCCGTGGTCACAGCTGGAGAGCACGCTGTCCGGGCGCAAGCCGGCCGGGCGGCGCGACCTGTGGGCGGTCAACGACGAGCAGCTGGTGGTGGATCCGCTGGCGATCGACGGGGACGGGGGTGACTCGCCGGCCTGGAGCCGCAAGCGGGAGCCCTACCGGGCCGCGCCGGGGCTGGTTCGGGCGGAGAGCGCCACGGATTACGCGGAGCTGCACTGTCACACCAACTTCAGCTTCCTGGACGGCGCCAGCCATCCCGAGGATCTCGCTGAGGAGGCCGCCCGGCTCGGGCTGAGCGGGCTGGCCGTCACCGACCACGACGGCTTCTACGGTGTGGTCCGGTTCTCCCAGGCGGCCCGGGAGCTGAGCCTGCCCACGATCTTCGGCGCCGAGCTGTCGCTGGGGCTGTCCCGGCCGCAGGGTGGCGAGGCGGACCCGGAAGGCGTGCATCTGCTGGCCCTGGCGCACGGCCACGAGGGCTACGCCCGGCTGGCCCGGGTGATCTCGCAGGCCCAGCTGCGCGGCGGTGAGAAGGGCAAGCCGGAGTACGGCGAGCTGGAGCAGGTCGCCGCCGACCTCCGGAACCACGTGCTGGTGCTGACCGGATGCCGCAAGGGCCCGGTCCCGCAGGCGCTGGCCACGCGCGGGGTGGAGGCAGCAGCGTACGAGCTGGACCGTCTCGTCGACCTGTTCGGCGCCGGGAACGTGGCGGTGGAGCTGACCGAGCACGGCGACCCGTACGACTCGGATCGCAACGACGTCCTGTTCGAGCTGGCCGGCAGCCGCGGCCTGGAGGTGGTGGCGACCAACAACGTGCACTACGCGACCCCGTCCCGGCGCCGGCTGGCGACCGCCCTGGCCGCGGTCCGGGCCCGGCGCAGCCTGGACGACATGGACGGCTGGCTGCCCGCGGCCGGCACCGCCCACCTGCGCGGCGGCGACGAGATGGCGCGCCGGTTCGCCGCCTATCCGGGCGCGGTGGCGAACGCCGCGATGTTCGGCGCGGGCCTCGCCTTCGACCTGGACCTGGTCGCGCCGAGACTCCCGGACTACCCGGTGCCGGAGGGGCACACCGAGATGAGCTGGCTGCGGCAGCTGACCATGGAGGGCGCCCGGCAGCGATACGGCGAGCATCACCCGAAGGCCTACGCGCAGATCGAGAAGGAACTGCGCATGATCGAGGAGCTGGGCTTCCCCGGGTATTTCCTGGTGGTCTACGACATCGTGAAGTTCTGCCGGGACGAGAAGATCTACTGCCAGGGGCGGGGCTCGGCGGCGAACTCGGCGGTCTGTTACGCGCTCTGGATCACCAACGTCGACTCGGTGCGCTACAACCTGCTCTTCGAGCGGTTCCTCGCCCCGGAGCGGGACGGCCCGCCGGACATCGACGTGGACATCGAGTCGGACCGGCGCGAGGAGGTGATCCAGCACGTCTACCGGAGGTACGGGCGGGAGCACACCGCCCAGGTGGCGAACGTGATCTCGTACCGGCCGCGGTCGGCCGTGCGGGACATGGCGCGGGCGTTCGGGTTCTCGCCCGGTCAGCAGGACGCCTGGAGCAAGCAGATCGACCGCTGGGGTGACGTGGCCGCCGCCGACGGGGACATCCCGGAGCAGGTCGTCGCCTTCGCGAACGAGGTGCAGAACTTCCCCCGGCATCTCGGCATCCACTCCGGCGGCATGGTGATCTGCGACCGGCCGATCATCGAGGTGTGCCCGGTGGAGTGGGGGCGGATGCCGGGCCGCACGGTGCTGCAGTGGGACAAGGACGACTGCGCCGCCGTCGACCTGGTCAAGTTCGACCTGCTCGGGCTCGGCATGCTGTCGGCGCTGCACTACGCGTACGACATGATCGAGGACGAGCTGGACATCGCGACGATGCCGCTGGACGACGACGAGGTCTACGCGATGCTCTGCCGGGCGGACTCGGTCGGGGTGTTCCAGGTGGAGAGCCGGGCCCAGATGGCCACGCTGCCCCGGCTCAAGCCCCGTGAGTTCTACGACCTGGTCATCGAGGTGGCCCTGATCCGCCCCGGCCCGATCCAGGGCGGCTCGGTCCACCCGTACATTCGGCGCAAGAACGGCCTGGAGGCGCCCCGCGTGCCGCACCCGCTGATGGAGAACGCGCTGGCCAAGACCCTCGGGGTGCCGCTCTTCCAGGAGCAGCTGATGCAGCTGGCGATCGACGTGGCCGGGTTCGACCCGGCCGAGGCGGACCAGCTGCGGCGCGCCATGGGCGCGAAGCGCTCGATCGAGAAGATGGAGCGGATCAAGAAGAGGCTGTACGACGGGATGGCCGCCAACGGCATCACCGGTGAACTCGCCGACGACCTGTTCGTCAAGCTCTCCGCGTTCGCCAGTTACGGCTTCCCGGAGAGTCACGCGATGAGCTTCGCCTATCTGGTCTACGCCAGCGCCTGGCTGAAGCGTTATCACCCGGCGGCGTTCTGCGCGGCGCTGCTCAACGCGCAGCCGATGGGTTTCTACTCGCCGCAGACGCTGGTCGACGACGCCCGGCGGCACGGTGTCGAGGTGCGCCGGCCGGACATCAACCTCAGCGACGCCGCGGCCACCCTGGAGACCACGCCGGCGACCCGGCGCAAGAGTGAGCCGGGCGAGCCTCCGCACGCGTGGGGGATCGGTGGCCCAGCCGTGCGGCAGGGGCTGTCCAGTATTCGTACGATCGGGTCCGACCTGGCCGAGCGGATCGAGGCGGACCGGAAGGCGCATGGTCTGTTCCGGTCGATGACGGACCTCGCCCGGCGTACCGGATGCTCGACTGCCCAGCTGGAGGCCCTCGCCACCGCCGATGCCTTTGCGGGTTTCGGTCTTTCGCGCCGTGAGGCGCTGTGGGCCGCGGGAGCGGCCGCCCTGGACAAACCGGACCGCCTGCCGGGCACGGTGACCGGCACCGACGCGCCGATGCTGCCCGGGATGAGCGAGGTGGACGTGCTGGTGGCGGATGTCTGGGCGACCGGGTTGTCGCCGGACACGCATCCGGCGCGGTTCATCCGGGACGAGCTGGACCGGGCGGGTGCGCTGCCGATCGACCGGTTGTCCGGGGTGGAGGCGGGCACCCGGATCCGGGTCGGCGGGATCGTCACCCACCGGCAGCGGCCGGCGACCGCGGGTGGGGTGACCTTCGTGAACCTGGAGGACGAGACCGGGATGCTGAACGTGACCTGCTCGCCGGGGCTGTGGCAGCGGTACCGGCGGGTGGCCCGCAGCAGCGCGGCCCTGATCGTCCGGGGCCGGCTGGAGAAGGCCGAGGGCGTGCTGAATCTGGTGGCCGACCGGTTGGAGGAGGTGACGCCACCGGTCACCCCAGCATCTCGCGATTTCCGGTGAATTGCACCTTTCGCGGTGTACGGTGCATCCCGAAACGATCCGGGGGTGCATCATGATCCAAACGATGATCGGACTTGCCGCGGTGTCGACCGCCCTGCTGGGCGCCGCGCAACCTGTGCCACGGCCGTCGCCGTCGCCCCGCGCCGACCTCACCCTCACCTACATGGCGGACGCCGGGTTCGCGGCGGCCGTCAAACTCACCTGCGATCCGGTCGGTGGCGGCCACCCCAAACCGGGCCAGGCCTGCGCCACGCTGCGGCGGGCCGGCGCGGACCCGGCGAAGCTGGAGCCCGGCGACTCCATGTGCGCCCTGCTCTACCAGCCGGTGAAGGCCGAGCTCAAAGGGGTGTGGCGGGGCAAGACGGTGGAGTGGGCGCAGACCTACGGCAACACCTGCGAGATGAACCGCGCTACGGGTGTCCTCTTCGAGTTCTAGGTCGGGGCTAGTCTGCCTGGGTGGAAACTGCATCTGCGCGTACCGGGAGGCCCGCCCGCACCGCGGCGGTCTGGGCGGTTCTCCGCCGTGAACTGGACCGGCACGCCGGCCGTGAGCTGACCGTGCTCGACGTCGGCGGTGGCACCGGCGGGTTCGCCGTGCCGCTCGCCGAGGCCGGCCACCACGTCACGGTGATCGACGCGAGCCCGGACGCGCTCGCCGATGCCGATCCGCTCCAGGGCCAGCACGGCCTGCCGGCGGAAGTCGCGGGCCACGGCGTGGGTGGTGTGGTCGAAGTAGCCGCCGCTGTCGACCG
>NZ_JBEZZB010000135.1:0-28713 GCF_040638955.1 Actinoplanes sp. NPDC024001 | reverse complement strand
CGCCGATCATGCCGAAGCGGCGCTGCCGCCGCACCCGGGCGGCCTCCCGCGGCAACGCCGCGCGGATCCGGTCGGCCGGCGCCGCCCGGTCCGCCTGGCGCTCCTGCGCCGCGCGGATGAGATCCTCGATTTCGCTGGTCACCGCTGCTCCCCGGTGGTCACGAGCGCGGCCGGCAGGGCACTCTGCAGGGCTGCCAGCGCACGCATGAGATGGGTACGAACTGTGACCGTTCGACAGCCGAGGATCTCGGCGATCTGCTCGACCGCCAGGTCCTCGTAGAACCGCAGTGCGATCACCGCCCGCTGCCGGGGTGGCAGCCCGGCGATCAGGCGGATCATCGCGTCCCGCTCGTCGCGCTGCACCGCGTGGTCGGGGGCCGCCGGCAGGAACCCGGCAAGCGTCTCCCCGGACAGCGGCACCGACCGGGCCGCACGGCGCCGGCGCCAGGACAGGAACTCGTTGACGAGCATGCGTTTGACGTACTGCTCGGGCGCGTCCATCCGGCTGATCCGCGACCAGCGCGCCTGGGCCCGCACCAGCACGTTCTGCGTGATGTCCTCGGCCAGACGCGGGTCCCAGGTGACCACCGTGGCGTAACGCACCAGGCTGGTGAGACGGGCGGATACGAAGTCTTCGAACGTCACGGTGACAGAACGCCTCCGCCCGCGTCGATTGATGACAGCCGGCGCCGGAAATCTCAGCCGGCCGCCAGGACCTCCCGCAGCTTCACCGCGAACTCCTCCGGCTTGCCCGCGTAGCCGAACTCGCCGCCGAGGAAACCGCCGTGGTGGCTGGGGAAGACGGTCGCCTCCTGGCCGAGCAGCGCCGCGGTGGCCCGGGCGGTGCGCCCGGTGTAGGTGTCGCCGGTCTCCTCACCGACCGCGATCACGATCCGGGTCGGCGCCGCGGCCAGCACCGCCGGGTCGGGGCGGTAGTCGCTGATCGCCCACGAGTTCTTCGACAGCAGCGGATCCTCCCGGCCGCCGTCGTCCTCGGCCGGCATGCCGAACGCCGCCGGGTCGGGCGCGGGCTGCGCGAAGTAGTCGTCGGTGAACTCGCCCGTCCAGGACGTCATCGCCATGAACGCGGCCATTCCCGCGCCCCAGCCCTTCGCCTGGTAGGCCTCGTGGAAACCGGCCCGGGCCCGGTCGGCGCCCTCCGCGTCGGGCAGCACACCGTTCATCGGCGGCTCGTGCGCGACCAGCGTGGCCACGTCACCGGGGTGCGTCGCGACCAGCTCCAGCGCGGTCACCGCGCCGCCGCTGCTGGCGAACACGTCGACCGGCCCGCCGCCGAGCGCCTCGATCAGCCGGTGCAGGTCGGCCGCCTGATGCTGCGGGGTGTGATCGGTGCGGCCGTCCTTGCGGACGCTGCGGCCGAGCCCGCGCGGGTCGTAGGTGACGACCGTGCGGTCGGTGAAGTGGCCGGCGAGCGCGGTGAAGCCCTCGGCGGACATCGGCTGGCCGATCATGAGAAGGATGGGCCGCCCGCCGGCCGGCGGCAGCGGGCCGCGGACGTCATAGACCAGATCGACGCCGGGCAGGGCAAGCGTGTGGGTCTCCGTCATACGGTGACCTTACGGCCCTCGGCCGGTTGACGGCGGTGGTGATACTGGCCGGGTCGAAGGGAGTGGATCAATGACCGTCTACGGCACGCCGGTTCCGCAGCGCCGCAGCCGCCTGCTCACCGGTGTCGTCGTCGCGGTCGTCGGGCTGCTCGGCCTCTCCGGCGCCGGCGCCGCCGCGCAACTCACCCGGGACCTGCCGCCGCCCGAGCTCACCACCGCGATCGGCGCCTCGGTGCGGATCCCCGGCGCGGCGCCGGAGCTGCCTTGGCCGGCGCAGGGCGCCGCCGAGGTGATGATCGAGGGCCTGGGCCGGCTCGGTGGCTCCGGTGACGGCCCGGCCGAGCCGATCGGCAGCGTCGCGAAGGTGATGACCGCCTACGTCATCCTTCAGGCTCACCCGCTCAGCGGCGCCCAGGAGGGCCCGTCGCTGACCGTGACCGCCGAGGACGTGGCCGACTACCGGTCCCGGATCGCCACCAACCAGTCGCTGGTGCCGGTCAAGGAGGGCACCGCGCTGACCCAGCGGGACGCCCTGGAGGCGCTGATGCTGCCGTCGGCCAACAACGTGGCCCGCCAGCTGGCGATCTGGGACGCCGGCAGCGAGTCCGCGTTCGTCACCAAGATGAACGCCGCCGCCGCTGAACTCGGCATGGCCGACACCCGCTACACCGATCCCAGCGGTTTCCTGCCGACCACCGTCAGCACCGCCGCCGACCAGGTCGTCCTGGGCCGGGCCGCGGTGAAGATGCCGGTGTTCGCGGAGATCGTCGCCCTGGAGGAGGCGACGATCCCGGTGGCCGGGCGGATCACCAACTACAACGACCTGCTCGGCGTCGGCGGCGTCTTCGGCATCAAGACCGGCTCCACCGACGAGGCCGGCGGCAACCTGCTCTTCGCCTCCCGGCTCACCGTGGGCTCGCGCACCCTCACCCTGGTCGGCGCGGTCTTCAACCAGCCCGGCGCGGACACGCCGCAGCAGCTGGCCGCGGTCAACCGGGTCGTCCGCAGGCTGCTCACCGCGATCCGCAAGGTCGTCAAGGAGTACCAGCTGCTCGCCGCGGCGCCGGCGGGCAAGCTCTCGTCCGCCTGGGGCGCGACCACGACGGTCACCCCGGCGCAGCCACTCACGGTGATCGGCTGGCCCGGCCTGGAACTCCCGGTCAAGATCAAGGACACCCACTCCGGCACAGCGGTCACCGCCGGCGAGCAGGTGGGCACGGCCGAGGCCGCCGGCGTACGAGTCCAGCTGCGTGCCGAGAGCGCGCTGAAGTCCCCCTCCCTGTGGTGGCGTCTGACCCGCAGCCCGTGATGCGGTGGCCCACCCGCAGCCCGTGATGCGGTGGCCCACCCGCAGCCCGTGATGCGGTGACAGCCCCACCTGCAGGCCGCGATGATCCGGGCTACGGCCCCGCCCGGAAGACCGCCCCGGTCGCCTCGCCCAGCTCCGGAGCGCCGAGGCAGTGCAGCAGCGTCTCACCGCCTACCTCGACCGGCCACGCCTCCCGCTTCCAGCTTCGGGTGCGCTGCGGCTTGCGGGAGCGGTCCGTCATGACCTGGGCCGAACAGGTGCCGGTGAGGCCGGCGCGTTCCAGCAGCGGCTCGTCGGTCATCTTGACCCCGCCCGCCGGCATCGGGACCGCCAGGAACGTCTCCCAGAAGTGCGGCTCGGCGCAGTCCACCGGCCTCGGCGACTCGGCCCTCCCGGAGCTCACGGTCAGCCCGGCCCAGCACAACGGTTCCACCGGGCAGAGTGCCTGACCGCAGGCCACGAACCCGGCCGCTACCGGCTCCGGCGCGGCCCCGGTGCTTTCGCCCGGCTTCCCGTCCGACCCGGCCCCGGTGCTCCCGCCCGGCTGCCCGCCCGATGCCGCTTCGGCAGCTCCGCCCGACTTCCGGCCGTCGTCCGTCGGCCGCATCTGGCTCCACGCGAAGACGCCACCGGCGACCAGGACCGCCGCGGTCAGCGCAGCCAGCAGGGCAGTCCGCCGCGATCGCCCACCCGCGGACGGCACGGCCCCAGCCGCCGGAACCGGATAGCCGGGCGCGCCTGGAATCGCGGCAGGCCCACCGGAAGCCGCCCCACCAGCCACGGGGAAGGCTGCGGCGGCCGCGTTGCCGGGCGCACCAGAGGAAGCCGCCCCGATCCCGCCCGAAGGATCCACCCTCGAAACGAAGCCGGCCGGATGGCCGGACGCACCAGGCGATAACGGACCAGGAGCGAAGCCAGCCGGATAGCCGGGCGCGCTGGACCATGTCGCCCCAGAAGCGGAACCTGCCGAATCACCGTGCGCGCCCGGCGCCGGAGGCTCAGGAACGAAGCCGGCCGGATGGGCGGCCGCGCCGGGCACCGTCGTCCCGGGCGCGAAGCCGGCCGGATGACCGGGCGTGACTGACCCGTCGGGAGCGGCGGCGGATGGCGGCGCCGCCGCGGCACGGGCGGCGGCGGCCAGGGCCGCCGCGGACGGCCACCGTCCTTCCAGCTCGACAGCCAGGGCTCGCTCGACGACCGCGGACACCGGGCCCGGAAGACCGACCCCGATCGTCCGCGGCGCCGACTGCAACCGTTGCAGCGCCACCGCATAGGGGTTGTCGCCCGTGAACGGCCGCGCCCCCGCCAGGCACTCATAGGCGACCAGCCCGAGCGAGTACACGTCGCTGCGCGGCTCGGCCGGCTCGCCGCGGACCTGCTCCGGCGACAGATACGTCGGGGTGCCCAGGATGGCGCCGGAGACGGTCAGCCGGCTCGCGTCCTCGTGCCGCGCGATGCCGAAATCGGTGATCACCACCGTGCCGTCGCGGCGGACCAGCAGGTTGGCCGGCTTGATGTCGCGGTGTACCAGCCCCTGGTCGTGCACCGCCTGCAGCCCGTCCGCCACCTGCGCGACCAGCCGCATCGTCTCGTCCGGCCGGAGCCGCCCGGCGCGGGCCAGCCGCTGGGCGAGGGATTCGCCGTCGACGAACTCCATCACCAGAAACGCGACCCCGTCGCTGCGGCCGTAGTCGTGGATGGACGCCACCGCCGGATGGTTCACCCGCGCCATGGCGGTCGCCTCGCCGGCGAACCGCTTCGCGAAGTCCGGGTCGTCGGCCATGCCGGGCAGCATGGCCTTGACCGCCACGGTCCGGCGAAGCACCTCGTCGACAGCCAGCCACACCTCACCCATGCCGCCGGCGCCGAGCCGCTGCTGAAGGTGGTAGCGACCGCCGAGCCTCAGCCCAGCGCGCAGAACGACGTCAGCCGACACGGCCGCCAGCTTAGGTGCCGGCCACTCCGGCAGAATCCCCGGCATGCGAGTGGCTCCGGAACGCGTCGCCGAGGCGATCAAGCGTTACGCCCTGACCGGCACACCCACCGGCGAGGTGGTCGTCCGCCCCAACGGCGAGTTACGGATCATGACCGCCGGCGACGTCTTCCACGTCTGTCCCGCCGGCTGGCGGATCGCGGACTCCCCCGGTGTCGACGAGGCCTTGCTGATCCGCCGCGACACCTTCACCTACAACGCCAACCCGGTGCACGGCCTGCTTTTCGAGACCGACGGCACCACCCGGCTGCTCAACGAGCGCGCTGCCATGACCGACCTCGGCCGCCGGCTCGGCGCCGGCCTCGACCCGATCGCTTACGCCGAGGTGGTCGCCGCGCTGTATTCCGGCGGCGACCTGGACGCGCCGGTGGTGACCGCCCACGCGGCCGATTTCTCCTGGCCGGCCGGCGAGCTCTTCACCGGTTCGAAGGTCTATCCCGACCCGCTGGTGCAGCGCAGCGGCGACCTCCTGCGGATCCATTTCTTCTCCGGGCAGGGATTCATCGACCACGGTGGCGGCGGCAACGGCAACCACATCTACCGCTGGCGGATCACCGGCGGCCCCGGCCGGGACCCGGAGTGGGAGCGCGAGTACGTCGGCTTCGACGGCCGGTAGCCACGACGACATCACCCGGACGTGTCGGCCGAATGCCCGCGTCGTGGCAGGACACCGCCGTTCCGCGCGGAAATCCGGCCGGCCGCCGCCGCGCCCACTAACCTGCGCCATCATGACGTTGCGCCGCCCCACGCTGATCGCCCTGCTCGCCGCGGCCCTGTTGGTGACGGCGGCCTGCACGCCGACGCCGCGGGCGAAGGCCGAGGCGCGCCGGCCGAACATCGTCCTCGTCCTGGTCGACGACCTGTCGAAGAACCTGGTCCGGCACATGCCGAACGTGCTCGCCCTGCAGCGCGACGGCACCGCGTTCACCAATTACACCGTCACCGACTCGCTGTGCTGCCCGTCGCGGGCGTCGATCCTGACCGGGCGTTACCCCCACAACACCGGGATTCTCAAGAACCACGGGTCGGACGGCGGTTTCCGGCTCTTCCACCGGCGCGGCCACGAGAAGTCCACCTTCGCCACCGACCTGCGGGCCGCCGGTTACCGCACCGCGTTCCTCGGCAAGTACCTCAACGAGTACCTCCCCCGGAAGACCCTCGTCGACGGGAAGCCCTATGTGCCGCCGGGCTGGGACCAGTGGTTCGCCGGCGGCAACGATTACGCCAACGTCAATTACACGCTCAACGAGAACGGGAAGCTGCGCTGGTACGGCGAGCGGCCGGCCGATTACCTCACCGACGTGCTGTCGGCGAAGGCGCAGGACTTCATCACCGAGTCCGCGGCGGCGGGCAAACCCTTCCTGGTGGAGGTGTCGACCTACACCCCGCACATGCCGTTCGCCCCGGCGCCGCGGGACGCGAACTCCTTCCCGGGGCTGCTCGCACCGCGCCCGGCGAGTTTCGACCGGCTGCCGGTCAACGCTCCGAAGTGGCTCGCCGCGCTGCCGCCACTGTCCGCCGCGATGCGGGCGCGCATCGACCTGGATTTCCGCAAGCGCGTGCAGTCGGTGCAGGCCATCGACCGGATGCTGGGTGACCTGCGGGCCACGCTCACCCGCACCGGGGCAGCCGGCAACACCGTCGTGATCTTCACCTCGGACAACGGTTACCACCTGGGTGAATACCGTTTGAGCCCGGGCAAGCAGACCGCTTTCGACGTGGACGTGAACGTGCCGCTGATCGTGGCCGGCCCCGGCGTCCGGGTGGGCGGGGTGATCAGCGCCCCGGTGGAGAACATCGACCTGCGCCCCACCTTCGCCGATCTGGCCGGGGCGAGCGTGCCCGCGCAGGTCGACGGCCGCAGTTTCCGGTCGCTGCTCGCCGGCTCCGCGCCGGCGCTGTGGCGCACCGCCGCGCTGATCGAGCACAGTGACCCGGCTGACGATCCGGCGGACCCGGACTATCAGCGGTTCTCCGCCAGCGTGCCGCCGACTTACGACGCGATGCGAACCACGGCTTTCACCTATGTGGAGTATGCCGACGGCAGCCGCGAATTTTACGACCGCCGGTCGGACCCGCACCAGCTGCTGAACCTGGCGCCGAAGCTCACCCCCCAACGCCTCGCCGAGCTGCACGGCGCGTTGCGCGGCCTGGCAACCTGTGCGGGCGCGCAGGCCTGCGGGCTCGCCGGGCGCGCGCTCGGCTGACGGCGCAGCATCGGCACGCAAACCCGACGGCACAACGCCAGCACGCACGCCCGACAGCACGGCGCCGGCGCGCTCAGCTGACCGCATGGCGGCAGTAGGAGTGGCGGTGGTCGGCCCGGCGCACCGCCCATACCGCGACCAGCAGCGCGACCGCCCACAGCGGATAGTTCAGCCCGATTTTCGCGACGGTGAGCCACCCGACCTGGTTCTGCTCGTAGAAGTGCTGCAGCACCAGGAACCGCACCGCGAAGACGACCGCGAGCACGGCGGTGGCGAGGTCATAGCGCCGCAGCGACGGCCGGTCGTGGCGCCACCACATGTCGGCGCCCTGCATGGCGCTCCACGCCACGCCGACCAGCGGCCGGCGCAGCAGCAGGGAGAGCGTCAGCAGCACGAACGCCGCGAGATACCACCAGATGTCGGCGAGGAAGAAATCTCGCGCCTCGCCGCTGCGCGCGGCCAGGAAACCGGAGATCGCCACCCCGACGAACCCGCCGAAGGCCGGGCGCAGCGACTCCCGCCGCACCGCCCGCACCACCGTGACCAGCAGTGCGGCACCGACGGCGGCGGCGATCGCCGGATAGAGACCCCACCAGTTGTTGGTCAGCACCAGCACGGTGGGCGGCAGCGAGGACTGGATCAGCCCGGTCAACCCGCCGGCCCGCTCCCAGAATGTCGTCTCGGAAGGCATCAGGTCCCCCTCAGGGCCACGTCGGCGCTGCTGCCGTCGTCGATCGACCGGCGGGCCCGGTCCGGATCGTCGCCATAGCCGATCAGCAGGCGGAAGGTCATGTCGTCGAGGACGAACCGGGCCTGCTCCGCTGGCAGGTGCCCGGCGATCGTCATGGTCACCATCCCGTGGCGCATGCTCCACATCTGGGCCGCCCAGACCGGGATCAGTCGGTCCTCCGCGGCCGGGAACCGGCCGGCCTCCACGCAGCGGCGGATCAGCGTGATCAACCGCTGGTAGGTGCCGGCGCCGAGGTCGTCGTCCTCCGGCGCGCGGTCGAGGAACATCGCCCGGTAGAGGTGGGGGCCGGCGACGCCGGCCTCGAAGAAGGCCGCGCCGGCGGCCACCAGGTCGGCCACCGGATCATCGGTGACCGGCAGGGCGTCGAGCTGCCCGTTGAGCCGGGCGAAGGCCTCCTCGCGGACCGCCCAGCGGATCTCGCTCATGCTGCCGAACCGGGTGAACACCGCCATCGTCGACGAGCCGACCTCGGCCGCCAGCCGCCGGCTGGTCAGCGCGGCCGGGCCCTCCTCGGCGAGCAGGCGCGCGGCCGCCTCGATCAGCATCGTGCGCACCCGGGGATCAGCAGCTCGTGGACTCATGCCCGAACAATACCGCCGTTATATAACGGCGGTACAGAACGCGAGTGTGCCAGAGTCAGACGCGTTGCATGGCGTCCAGCAGCCCGGTGCCGCGCCGTTCGAGCAGGCGCACCGTGACGGGTGGGAGCACGGTCAGCGCGACGGCCGCCAGACCGGAGGCGATCAGCGCGGCCACCCACCACCGGCCCCCCGCCGCGGCAGCGACGGCGCCGGGCAGCACGGCGGCGACCAGCACCGCCGGGAAGATCGTCATCTGCCCGCCGGTCGGGTCACCGGCACGCTGAACAGCGTGAACCCGGTTGCGGGCGTCGGCGCCCACGGCCGGCATCACCACCGCCAGCAGCGGCGCGAGCGCGCAGCCCACCGCCGACGCGGCAACGGCGCCGCCGACGGCGGCCACCCCCAGCGGCGATCCGGTCACGGCCCACAGGACCACGCTCAGAGCGACCGACGGTACGCCGAACAGCAGCCCCCACGCGGCCATCCGCCCCCGCACGTCGGCGCGCGGGGCCCCCGGCGTGGTGAGCAGCTGCCAGATGGCGGTGCCGTCCAGGGCGTACGTGTTGATCGCGACCATCGCGCCGAACACCGCCACCGCCGGACCGGCCAACGGCACCGCCCACCACCAGCCCGAACCCGCGACGATCAGCCCCATCAGCACCGGGGTCAGCCACGCGCTGCGCAGCTCCACACCGCGCGCCGGATCCCGCGACCAGGTGGCGAGCTCGCGGAACACCACCGCGTCGCTGACCGGTAGTGATCGGCGATATCCCGGTGCGGACGCCCGGCGCGGTGGCCGGCGCAGGGCTCGCGCGGTCAGCGCGATCCAGCAGCCCCGCAGCACCGCGCCGCCGATCAGCAGCCCGGCCACCGGCAGGGCGGCCCCGCGCCAGTCGCTCTCGCGAGCCGCCAGCACCGCGGAGAAACCCCACCCGGTCGGCAGCACTGCGAGGACGTCCACCGCCCGGCCGAGCCGGAGGCCGTCGCCGAGGCGGGGCAGCAGCCAGGCGGCGACCGGCACCCAGCCGGCGAACGACACCGCCAGCATGATCGCCGTCTGGACGGCGGCCAGCGTCATCCCGGCCCGGGTCCGCAGCAGCCCCGCAGCCAGCGCCGCGACCGTCTTGCCCGCCCAGACGAGCAGGTGAAGCTGGGCGGGCGCGGCGAGCACGGCGACCGCCACCGGGCCGGCGCCGCCGGGCGCGGCCAGCACCACCAGCGACGACAGGCAGACGCCCGTGATCAGCGGGCCGACACCGAGCAGTTCGGGCCAGGACAGCGCCCGGGCGAGCCGGACCGGGCGGACCGGCAGGCCACGCAGCCACTCCCGGGACACCACCGACGGCTCGGGGCGGGGCTGGGCGAGCGGCCCGAACAGCCACATCGCGCCCCACCCGGTGAGGGCGAGCAGGATCCAACCCTCGTCGATCACCTCGCGGGCGGCCAGGACGGCCGCGGCGATCACCCCGCCGGCCAGGACCAGACCGGTCACCAGGCTGAAGGCGCGTTCGTCGTGCGGGCCGTTGCGGAACAGGCGCAGCTTGAGGGCGAGCAGCGTACGGGTCATGCCAGCCAGTCCAGTTCGCGGACCGGGTCGGCGCCGACCAGCTCGACGAACCGGTCGTTGAGCGTCGTGCCGGCGGTCAGCTCGGCGGTGGGGCCCTCGGCGAGCAGCCGGCCACCGGCCACGATCGCCACCCGGCGGCAGTTGCGCTCGATGAAGTCCATGATGTGGCTCGACAGGATGACCGTGCCGCCGGCCGCGACGTACTGCTTCAGCAGCAGCTCGATGGACCGGGCCGAGACCGGGTCGATCGCCTCGAACGGCTCGTCGAGGACCAGGACGCGCGGCCGGTGCAGCATCGCGAGCGCCAGGTTGATCTTCTTGCGCATGCCGGTGGAGAACTCGGCGATCAACGTACGCGGGACCGTGTCCAGCCCGAGGATCTCCAGGAGGTCGGCCGCGCGCACCCGCCAGCCGTCGTCGAGCCCGCGCAGGCCGGCGGTGTATCGCAGCGCCTCGGCGGCGGTGAGCCGTTCCGGCATGGACAGGCCGTCCATCATCACGCCCAGCTGGGACAGCGCGGCTTCGCGCTCGGTGCGCAGGTCGTGGCCGGCGATCCGGATCGTGCCGGCGGTGGGCTCACGCAATCCGCAGACGGCGGTCAGGGTGGTGGTCTTGCCCGCCCCGTTCGGGCCGGCGATGCCGTAGAACATCCCGTACGGAACGGTCAGCGTGAGCTGGTCGACCGCGACGACCGAGCCGAAGCGCTGGGTGAGGCCGCTGACCTCGACGGCGTGGCCGGAGCGGCCCGGCGGCCGGCCGGCCGGCGGGCTGCGGATCCTGGATGACGGCAGCCCGGAGAGCCCGGGCAATCCGCTCATCGCCGCGGTCACGATCGAGAACGTCATGGTCGCTGCTCCTCACCGAGGGTTCCGGAAACGTACGACCAGTCTCGGCGCGGCGACCAACCATGATCAACGAGAGAAGCGGCAAGGATTGATAACCCCAGCCTTAACGAACCGGCTCGCGCTCAGGTGCCGGAGCTGCGCAGGTGGCGCCGAACCAGGACGATGACCACGGTGATCGCGACCACGTCGGCGGTGACCAGGGCGGCGTGCGGGCCACCGAGCAGGGCGATGAACGGCAGCACGAGGAACGTCGCCACGCACAGCACGGCCACCGTCGGGAAGGGCCGGCCGCCCGGCCACGCGGACATCCGCTGTGCGAAGGCCGGGTCGCTGCGCCGCAGCCGCTGCTCGATCTCCTCGATCGCGCGCGCTTCGCGCTCGTTGAGCATGGGTCGGGTGTACCTCAACTCCCTCCCGAATGCGGGTGATCTGCGGATTTCGGGCGGATAGAAACGGTAGACGCCTATAACGGAGCTAGGCGTCTGTTTTCGTATCCGCAGGTGAGGAGTCTTCATGACCACCGTCGCGCCGAAGCCGGTACCCACCCGGCCCCATCCGGTTCGCCGGCAGGTCAAGGGTTCCGCCCTGGCCAGGATCCTGCGCACGACCGACGCCAAACAGATCGGGATCATGTACATGATCACCTCGATCGTGTTCTACATGGTCGGCGGGATCATGGCGCTGCTGATGCGGGCCGAGCTGGCCAAGCCGGGCATGCAGATCCTGTCCCCGGAGCAGTTCAACCAGCTCTTCACCATGCACGGCACCGCGATGCTGCTGTTCTTCGCGACCCCGATCGTGTTCGCCTTCGCCAACTACGTGGTGCCGATCCAGATCGGCGCTCCGGACGTGGCGTTCCCGCGGCTCAACGCGTTCGCGTACTGGCTCTACCTGTTCGGCACGCTGACCGCGATGAGCGGGTTCCTCACCCCCGGTGGCGCGGCCGACTTCGGCTGGTTCGCGTACACCCCGCTGAGCGACTCGCTGCACTCGCCGGGCATCGGCGGCAACGCCTGGGTGGTCGGCCTGGCGATCGGTGGTCTCGGTTCAATCCTCGGCGCGGTCAACCTGATCACCACGATCCTCTGCCTGCGGGCGCCCGGCATGACCATGTTCCGGATGCCGATCCTGACCTGGAACATGCTGGTCACCAGCCTGCTGGTGATCCTGATCTTCCCGTTCCTGGCGGCGGCGCTGTTCGCGCTGGCGGCCGACCGGGTGCTCGGCGCCCACGTCTTCGACGTGGAGACCGGCGGCCCGATGCTCTGGCAGCACCTCTTCTGGTTCTTCGGCCACCCCGAGGTGTACGTCATCGCGCTGCCGTTCTTCGGCATCATCACCGAGGTGGTGCCCGTCTTCAGCCGCAAGCCGGTCTTCGGCTACAAGGGCCTGGTCGCCGCGACGCTGCTGATCGCCGCCCTGTCGATGAGCGTGTGGGCGCACCACATGTTCGTCACCGGCCAGGTGCTGCTGCCGTTCTTCAGCTTCCTCAGCTTCATGATCGCGGTGCCCACCGGCATGAAGTTCTTCGTCTGGATCGGCACGATGTGGCGCGGCCAGATCAGTTTCGAGTCGCCGATGCTGTGGGCGCTCGGCTTCATGGTGACGTTCCTGTTCGGCGGTCTGTCCGGCGTGCTGCTGGCCTCGCCGCCGGTCGACTTCCACGTCTCCGACTCGTACTTCGTGATCGCCCACTTCCACTACGTGCTGTTCGGCACGATCGTCTTCGCGGTCTTCTCCGGCATCTACTTCTGGTTCCCGAAGATGTTCGGCCGGGTGCTCGACGAACGGCTCGCGAAGATCCACTTCTGGCTCACCATGATCGGTTTCCACGGGACGTTCCTGGTGCAGCACTGGCTCGGCACCAAGGGCATGCCGCGGCGGTACGCCGACTACCTGGAGAGTGACGGCTTCACCTTCCTGAACACCTTCTCCACGATCGGCTCGTTCATCCTCGGCATCGCCACGCTGCCGTTCGTCTACAACGTGTGGAAGTCGTACAAGGTCGGCCAGGTCACCACGCTGAACGACCCGTGGGGTCACGGCAACTCACTGGAGTGGGCCACCACCAGCCCGCCGCCGCTGCGCAACTTCGACCGGATGCCGCGGATCCGCTCCGAGCGCCCCGCCTTCGACGAGAAGTTCCCGCACCTGGCCGCCGGTGACCAGTCGCTGGCCGGCCCGCCGGAGGGCGGCGCCCGCCCGCTCAGCCGCGAGTCGGACGGCGGCGCCACCTACGCCGAGGACATCAGCACCGACCGCGACCGCTGACCTGGAACGAGCGCGGGGCGGTCAGCAGGGCATGGGCTGCCCGCCCGCGGTCGGGCCGTGCACCACCGGGCGCCCGTCCTCCCAGGTCACGCGGTCCAGCCACAGCTGACGGCCGGGCGCCACAGTGCCGATCGCGTCCGGCGGCCAGGCGTGGTAGAGCATCCACGTGCTGCCGTCGGCGCAGGTCACCACATAGCTGTGGCCGGGGCCCGCCGCCTCGGGCGACGATGTCAGGATCGGGTTCTCGGCGGCGTCCTGGCACGGGCCCAGCGGGCCGTCACAGGTGGCGTAACCGACGGCGTAGGCGTCCCGGTCGAAGGCGTTGGCCGAGTAGAACAGGTACAGCCGGCCGTCACGCGCGACCATCTGCGGCGCCTCGATCACGTGCGCCTGCCACGGCTTGTCGTTGGTCAGCAGCCGGACCCGGTCCCCCACGAGGGACAGACCGTCCGGGGCCAGGCGCTGGCCGTACAGATGGGTCGGCTTGTGAATGTGGTTGCCGTCGTTCTTCCAGTAGAGGTAGAGCGTGCCGTCGCTGTGCCGGTAGGGGCTGGCATCGATCGCGCCGCCCTCGTCGTCCTGGCAGATCAGCGCCGCGCCGGCGGCGTCGGTGAACGGGCCGCGCGGGTCGTCGGCGACCGCCGCGCCGATGCACTGCCGGTCGGCGCCGGCCTTGCGGGCGGTGTAGTAGAGCACATACTTGCCCGCGTCGGTGCGGATCACCTCCGGCGCCCAGGTCCGGCCGCGTTCCGCCCAGCGGCCGAGCTGCGGCAGCACGTCACCGCCGGGACTCCACGTCACCAGGTCGGTGGAGGTCAGCAGCGGCACGTTGGCCGTGTCGTTGTTGGTGCCGTAGGCGAACCAGGTCTCGCCGTCCGAGATCACTCCCGGGTCGGGGAAGTTCTCCGGATACACGGGATTGGTGAACGTCGTCATGACCTCTTCTCCGGACGTGCAGCCGCTGACGAGGAGCATCAGCGCGAGGAACAGGCGGCGCACCGGTCAGCCCTTGAGGCCGGAACGCGACACGCCCTCGATCACGTAACGCTGGGTGATCAGGAACAGGATCAGCACCGGCACACTCGCCACCGCCGCCCCGGCCATGATCACCGGATAGTCGATGGTGTACGCCCCCTGCAGGATGCTCAGCCCCGGCGGCAGCGTGAAGTTCGACGGGCTGAACAGCACGTAGACCGGCCACACGAAGTCGTTCCAGTTGCCCAGGAAACTGATCACCACGAGCGTCGCCAGCGCCGGCTTGGACAGCGGCAGGATCACCTTGATGAAGATCTGCCACGAGTTCGCGCCCTCCAGCTGCGCCGCCTCCTCCAGCTCGCGCGGCAGGCTGAGGAAGAACTGCCGCAGGAAGAACACCCCGAAGGCGCCGGCCGCGCCGGGCACGATCAGCGCCCAGAGCGTGTCCAGCCAGCCGAGCCGGTCGACGATCAGGAAGTTCGGGATGATCAGCGTGAAGACCGGCACGAACAGCGTCGCAATGATCATCCCGAAGATCAGCTTCTTGCCCGGGAACTCCAGGCGGGCCAGGGCGTAGGCGGCCATCGAGGCGACCACCAGGATCAGCACGGCCTGCGCGGTCGCGGCGAGCAGGCTGTTCAGGAACCAGCGCAGTACGGGCGTCTGCGAGTCCCCGGCGAACAGCAGCTCGTAGGCCCGCATGGTGGGCTCCTGCGGCAGCACCGTCGGCGGCACCCGGGTCGCCTCGCCCTCGGTCTTGAACGAGGTGACCAGCATCCACAGCAGCGGCGCGACGAAGACCAGGCTGAGCCCGGTGAGCATGGTGTACCAGGCGATACCGCGTACCCGGGTCATGAGTCCTCCCTGGTCAGGAAGAGGCGGAAGGTGATCACGCTGACCAGCAGCAGCGCCAGGGTGAGCAGGTAGCTCATGGCCGCGGCCTGGCCCATCTTGTACTCGCGCAGGCCGATCTGGGCGATGTACATGATCGCGGTGCGGGTGTCGTTGCCCGGCGCACCCTGGGTGATCACGTAGGACTGGCCGAACATGTTGGCCGACGCCAGAATCGTGTTGATCACGATGAACAGCAGGACCGGCCGCAAGCCGGGCAGCGTGACGTGGCGGAACTCGGCCCAGCGGCTGCCGCCGTCGATGCGCACCGCCTCGTACAGCTCGCGGGAGATGTCCTGCAGACCGGCCAGGTAGATCACCGCGTTGAAGCCGATGGTCCACCAGACGGTGACCGCGACCAGCGAGATCCAGGCCCACGGCAGTGCGGTGATCCACGGGATGTCCGCCCCGAGCAGGGCGTTGACCGCGCCCAGGTTCGGGTCGAGCAGGAAACTCCAGAGCACGCCGATGACCGCGACACCGAGCACGTAGGGCGCGAAGTAGACGGCCCGGAAGAAGGTGCGTCCCGGGAACGAGCGGTTCAGGATCAGCGCGAGCCCGAGCGGCACGGTGACCAGGAACGGCACGCTGCCCACCGTGAAGATGCCGGTGGCCCGCATGCTCTGCCAGAACTCCGCGAAGACCGGCGAGGTGCTGTCGAACAGCGCCCGATAGTTGTCCAGCCCGGTGAACGGCTTGCCCGGCAGCAGGTAGTCCCAGTCGTGCAGGCTGATCCACAACCCGTAGACGGCCGGCGCCAGCACGAACGAGCCGAACAGCACGATGTACGGGGCGAGGAACAGGTACGGCGTGGCGCGCCCGACCCGCCGCACCTGCTCCTGGGGCTTCTCCTGAACGGGGGCGGGCGGCGCCAGGAGGTCCTGGGCCATCGCTCAGGCCCCGTACTTCTTGCGGTTGGCGTCGAGCAGCTTCTGCGCCTTGCCGGCGGCGTCGGCCAGCGCCGCGGCCGGCTCCTTGCGCAGCAGGATCGCCTCGTTGATCGCGGTGTCGACGGTGGCCATCACGTCCGGGATGCCGGGGGTGGCCGGCAGGAAGCGCAGGTAGTCGATCTGCGTACCGATGGCGGCCTGTTCCGTGAGCGCGGTGAACTCGGCGCTCTCCCGGATGCTCTTGCGGGCCGGCACCTGCCCGCCCTTGGCCCACTCGATGGAGTGCTGGCTGAGCCAGTTGATGAAGACCTTGCCGGCGGCGAGCTTGTTGTCGTCCTTCGTCTTCTGCTTGAACTGCACGAACTGGTGCGACCCGGCCCAGGCGCCCGGCTGGGAGCCGATCTGCGGCAGCGCCGCGACGCCCCACTGCAGCGCCTTGTCCTGGTTGAAGGTGTTGATGCTCCAGATGCCGTTCCAGTTGAACGCGGCCTTGCCGTTGCGCAACGCCACCACGTCGGCGTCCTGCGCCACGTTCTTCGGGCTGTACCCGTTCTTCACCAGGTCGGTCAGCCAGGTCAGCGCCTGCACGCCGGGTTGCTCGGCGAAGAGCGGCTTGGTGCCCTGCGCGTCGAACAGGTCGCCGCCGTGCTGCCACAGCAGCGCGGAGAACTGCATCTGACCGGTGAACGGGAACGGCGTGGCCCAGTGCCCCTGGATGCCCTTGGCCTTGAGCTTGTCCAGCGCGTTCGCGTATTCGTCCTTGTTCGCCGGCGGCTTGGCCGGGTCGAGGCCGGCGCTCTCCAGGACGGTCTTGTTGTAGAACATGCCGAGCGGGTGCACGTCCAGCGGGATCGCGTAGCGGGTGCCGTTGTAGACACCGGCGTTCCAGACCGGCGGCGAGAAGTCAGCCTCGGTCAGGTTGAGCGTCTTCGCCAGGTCCTCCAGCGGCAGCACGACCCCGCGGGCGGCCTGGGTGGCGACCTGGTCGACGTGCATGATGCCCAGGTCGGGGCCGTTGCCGGTGGAGACCGCGGCGGGAACCTTCTGGTAGTAGTCGGCCCACTGGTAGACGTTCATCGTCACCTTGATGTTCGGGTGCTCGCTGTTGAACTGGTCGACCAGCTTCTTCATGAACGGCCCGTCGCCGCCGGTGAACCCGTTCCAGAACGCCAGCGCGACGTTCGGCCCGCTGTACTCGGTCGCCGCCGGCCCGGCGTTCTGGTTGGCGCCGGTCACCTTCTCGTTCGGCCCGCTGTCCCCGCAGGCGGCGAGCAGGGCGGCGCTTCCCGCGCCGAGCCCGAGTCCGAGCAGATTGCGACGGGTCACGTGGTTATCCATGGTCTTCACTCCATTTCAGGGCGGGTCAGGATGATGCGGGGAGGGTGAACCGGAGGGCGTGCCAGGAGGTCGGCGGGACGAGCAGGTGGGCACGGCCGCCGTCGAGCACCGGCGGCGCCACACGCCGCGGCACCACCCGGTCCGGCTCGGCGGCACTGTTGCGCGCGCCAGGATCGGCGTCGGTCAAGGTCACCTGCTCGGCGGCGGCCAGGCCGCCGAAGGCCCGCAGATCAAGATCCAGGGGTACGGCGGAAGCACCACGATTGACCAGGAAGATCGTGAGGTTGCCGTGCTCGGCGTCGTGCACCGCGACGGCGTCGAGGGCGGGCACGTCCCCGTACCGTTCGGTGCTCATCGCCGGGGCGCTCAGCGCGACCCGCAGCACCGTGCCGTGCGCGAGGGCCGAGGTCAGCGCGAACGGGTGGAAGATCGTCTGCCGCCAGGCCGGGCCGCCCGGCTCGGTGCGGATCGGGGCGATCACGTTGGCGAGCTGCGCCTGGCAGCCGACGGTCAGCCGGTCGGCGTGCCGCAGCATGCTGATCAGCAGGTTGCCGACCACCACCGCGTCGGTGACGGTGTAGTCGTCCTCGATCAGGTGCGGCGGCTCCTCGGCGATCGGCCGGTCCTCCGGCTCGGTGAAGTTCCCCTGGTACCAGACGTTCCACTCGTCCAGCGACAGCCTGATCCGCTTGGTGCGGCGCAGCTTGGCGCGGACGTGGTCGGCGGTGGCGACGATGTCGTCGATGAAGCGGTCCAGATCGACCGCGGAGGCCCGGAAACTCGCCTCGTCCAGCCGGGTCGGGTCGTAGTAGTTGTGCAGCGAGACGTAGTCGACCTGGTCGTACGCCTCCTCGAGGATGGTGGCCTCCCACGCCGCGAAGGTCGGCATGCCCGAGTTGGAGCTGCCGCAGGCGACCAGCTCGATCGTCGGGTCGACCTTGCGCATGGCCTGGCCGGCGCGGGCGGCGAGGCGGCCGTACTCGTACGCCGTCAGGCTGCCGGTCTGCCACGGGCCGTCCATCTCGTTGCCGAGGCACCACAGCCGTACGTCGTGCGGCGCCGCGAAGCCGTGCTTGCGCCGCAGGTCGGCGGCCGCGGTGCCGGCCGGGAGATTGCAGTACTCCACCAGCTCGGCGGCCTCGGCGATACCGCGGGTGCCGAGGTTGACCGCCATCATCGGCTCGACGCCCGCCTTGCCGGCCCAGTCCATGAACTCGTTGAGCCCGAACGCGTTGGTCTCGATGGCGCGCCAGGCCAGGTCGAGCCGGCGCGGCCGCTCGCCGACCGGGCCGACGCCGTCCTCCCAGCGGTAGCCGGAGACGAAGTTGCCGCCCGGGTAGCGAACCAGGCTGACGCCGAGCTCACGCGTCAGGTCGAGCACGTCGGAGCGCAGCCCCGCCGGGTCGGCTGCCGGGTGGCCCGGCTCGAAGATGCCGGTGTAGACACAGCGACCCATGTGCTCCACGAAGGATCCGAAGATCCGCCGGTCGACGGGGGCCACCGCGAACGCGGGATCGACGGTAAGGCGGGCGGTAACCACGAGAAGGTGCCTCCATCGGCGGTGGTGTGATGGACAGCACTAGTTCTACAACGTTGTAACCAACGTTGTAAATGGTCTCGCTGCTATCAGCCGGGCTTTATGCGAGGCGGGCGGCGAGCCGGCCGAGGGTGCTCTCCCGCGGCACCAACCGGTGTTCCACCCGCAGCTCCCGCGGCGCCGGGTCGTCGTCGGGAAAGGGCGGGTCCAGCCGCTCCCCCAGCAGATCCACCGCGAGCTGGGCGATCCCGGCGGTGTCCGGCGAGACGGTGGTCAGGGTGGGCGTGCTGAACCGCCCCTCCTCGATGTCGTCGAAGCCCACCACCGCGACGTCGCCGGGCACCGCGAAACCCCGGTCCAGCAGCGTGCGGATCGCGCCGAGTGCGAGCAGGTCGTTGAAGCAGAACACCGCGTCCGGCGGCGCACCGGAGTCCAGCAGCCGCGCCATGGCCGCGGCCCCGTCGGCCCGGTGGAACTCGCCGACCGGCGCGATCAGCGCCTCGTCGACCGGGCGACCGGCCTGCTCCAGCGCGGCCCGATAGCCCGCCAGCCGCTGCTGAGCGGTGACCGCGGCCGGCCCCTCCTGCGCGCCGATCGCGGCGATCCGGCGCCGGCCCAGCTCGCACAGGTGCCGGGTGGCGTCGGCGGCGGCCGCGGTGTTGTCCACCGCGACGTGGTCGGCCGGGCCGTGCCAGACCCGCTCGCCGAGCAGCACCAGTGGCGTGTCCGGGATGTCCACCGCGATCTCGCCGGCGGCCAGCGCCAGCGGACTGAAGATCAGGCCGTCGATCAGGTGCCGGCGCAGCCGCCCGGCCAGGTCCCGCTCCCGCTCGGCGCGGCCGCCGGTCTGGTCGATCAGGACCGTCCAGTGCCGCTTCTCGGCGGCCTGCACGATCATGCTGGCCAGCTCGGCGAAGTAGGCCGAGCGCAGGTCCGGCAGGGCCAGCGCGATCACGCCGGAGCGGCCGCCGCGCAGCTGGCGGGCGGCAACGTTGGGCCGGTAGCCGAGTTCGGCGATGGCGCGCTGCACCCGGGCCCGGGTGTCCGCGGAGACGTGCGCGTACCCGTTTACAACGTTGGAGACGGTCTTGATCGACACGCCGGCCCGCTTGGCGACGTCCTTCAGGCCCGGCCGCCCAGCGTTGACATTCACAGCGGGCACCTTACCCTTCGGGGGTCGTACATCGTTGTAAGCGGCGCGCGTCCGCCGCCGCGAGGCCGGCGCGAATCCGCTCCCGCGCGCCGGGCTCCCACGGGCCGGACGCAGCGAGCGGGATCTCGGTCAGGAACCGCCGCTGCGCCTCCGGGATCCGCGCGGCCACGAGATCCGGATCAGAGGCCGCGGTCGCGTAGAGGCTCGGGCCGTCGGCGTAGAACAGGTCGATGACGACCAGCCGGCCGTCCGCGGCGCGCATGACGTTGGCCGGGTTGTCGTCCAGCGGGCCGCACCAGGGCAGCTCGCGCCGGGCGCGGTCGTGCACCCGGGCCACCACGGCGGCCAGGTCGGCGACCTCGCCGGCGCGGGCGGCGATCGCCCGGTGGAACCCGGCCGCCTCGTCCACTGGCACCGGGGTCAGCCACTCCAGGACCTGCAGGTCGCCGCCGCCGGCCAGCCGGTGATGCTCGTAGAGTTCGGGAACCTGCCGGGTATGCGCCGCCTCGCGGTAGAGCGCCGCCGAGTAGGGGCCGGTCGGGTCGAACGGGCTGATCCGCGCGGCCGCCGTGCCGTCCGGTGAGCGCAGCGCGATCGCCCAGTCGCCGGCGCCGCCGGGGGTCCAGCCGGCCGCGCGCAGAGCCCGTTCCGCCTCCCGATGATCGGTCTCGGCGGACCAGCGCATCTTCCGGCGTCCCCTTCGCTGCGGCCACCTCGGCGTCCGGCAAATCGAGGACTCGAACCGGGGCGTGGTGGCGGCGGTAGTCAACAGTGGAGAAGGTACCGCTACCGAGGAGAGTCCCGTGAGCACCGCCGACCTGATCCTGCTCGCTGATCGGATCCACACCCTCGCCGGGCCGCGAAGCCGGCCGGTCACCGCCGTCGCGATGGCCGGTGGGGTGATCACCGCGCTCGGGGACCGGCGCGACGCCCGGGACTGGCGCGGCGCCCGCACCGACGTGCGCGACCTGGGCCCGGCCACCATCACCCCCGGGCTGGTCGACGGGCACTTCCACCCGGTCCTGGGGATCGGGCTCACCCGCGGCGTGGACCTGTCGTCCGTCCGTACGGTCGAGGGGTTGCAGGCGGCGCTGCGAGCCGCCGCCGTCGTGCCCGGCGGATGGCTGGAGGGCTGGGGCCTGGACCCGAACGCCTTCGAGGGCGCACCGATCAGCCACGCGCCGCTGGTGGCCGCGCTCGGACCGGACGTGCCGGTGTTCCTGCTGCTGTTCGACGCGCACTCGGCGCTGGTCAGCCCGCGCGCGCTGGAACTGGCCGGGGTGGCCGGGCCGCGCGCGTTCGTCTCCGGCGCGAGCGTCGTCTGCGACGCGGACGGGCGGCCCACCGGGCATCTGCTCGAACCGGAAGCCCTCGATCTGGTGCGGCGGCTGCTGCCGGACGACGCCCCGGCCGACCGCCGGGCGCGGCTGACCCGGCTGCTGCGGGACATGGCGGCTACCGGGCTGACCGGGGCGAACGCGATGGACTTCGAGGATGACTCGCTGGCGCTGTTCCGTTCCCTGGAGGACGACGGTGACCTGCCGGTCCGGTGGCGGTTCGCGCCGTTCGTGATGCCCGGCGCCGGGCGCGACGGGCTGGAGGCGGTGATCGCGCAGCAGCGGCTGGCCGGGCGGCGCTGGCGGGTCGACGGCGCCAAGTTCATGATCGACGGCACGATCGACGGCGGCACCGCCTGGCTGGACGAGCCGGACAGCCACGGCGAGTCGACCGGCTGCTTCTGGCCGGACCCGGCAGAGTACGCGGCGGCGGCGCGCACCCTGGCCGGGCACGGGGTGCCGATCGTCACCCACGCCATCGGCGACGCCGGGATCCGGTACGTGCTCGACACCTACGCCGGGCTGCCGCGCACCTCCGGTGTCCCGCACCGCATCGAACACCTGGAGACGATGCCGTCGGAGCTGATCGGACGGTTCGCCGCCCTCGACGTGACGGCGAGCATGCAGCCGACCCACTGCACGCACTACACGCGGGCCGACCACACCGACAACTGGTCGAGCCGGCTCGGCAAGAAGCGCGCCGACCGGGCGTTCCGGGCCCGCGACCTGCGCGACGACGGCGCGCGGCTGGCGCTCGGCTCGGACTGGCCGATCGCGCCGTTCGACCCGCGCGGCATCATCGCGGCGGCCCGGCTGCGGCGTCCGGCCGGGGAGCCGGACGTGGAGCCGGTGCTGCCGGAACAGGCGCTGACCGCCCGGATGGCGCTGGAGGGCTACACCACCGAGGCGGCCGCGGCGGCCGGGCGGGCCGGGCACCTGGTTCCCGGGCAGCGCGCCGACCTGAGCGTTTTCGCGCTGAACCCGCTCACCGCCGGGCCCGACGAATTCGCCGAGTCACCGGTCGTGCTCACCGTCGTCGACGGGCAAATCTGTCTAGGCTGAGGTTCATGGCGTCCTCCTCGGCGGCCGCGTTCCGGCAGGCCCGCGAATTCCTCCTGGCCCACCACGACGACTACGACACCGCCTACCGGGAGTTCCGCTGGCCGCAGCTGGACACGTTCAACTGGGCTCTCGACTGGTTCGACGCGTCCGCCGACGACCGGCCGGCGCTGTGGATCGTGGAGGAGGACGGGTCCGAGCAGAAGCTCAGCTTCGCCGACCTGTCGCAGCGCTCCCACCGGGTGGCGAACTGGCTGCGCGGGCACGGCGTGCGGCGCGGCGACCGGATCATCCTGATGCTCGGCAACCAGGTCGAGCTCTGGGAGTGCCTGCTGGCGGCCATGAAACTGGGCGCGGTCGTCATCCCGGCCACCCCGCTGCTCGGGCCGGCCGACCTGCGCGACCGGCTGGACCGGGGCGAGGCCGCCCACGTCGTCGTCGGCTCGGCCCACACCGGGAAGTTCGCCGGCCTCGCCGGCGACTACACCCGGGTCGCGGTGGGCACGCCGGTGCCCGGTTGGCTCGATTACACCGAGGCGTACGCATCTGCGGACGCTTTCCTGCCGGACGGGGAGACTCTCGCCTCCGATCCGTTCCTGCTGTACTTCACGTCCGGAACCACCGCGCTGCCGAAACTGGTCGAGCACACCTACGCGTCGTACCCGGTGGGGCACCTGTCGACGATGTACTGGATCGGGCTGCGCCCCGGCGACGTGCACCTCAACATCTCCTCGCCCGGCTGGGCCAAGCACGCCTGGAGCAACGTCTTCGCCCCCTGGAACGCCCTGGCCTGCGTGTTCATCTACAACTACACGCGGTTCGACGCGGACGCGCTGCTCGATCAGATGCAGCGGTGCGGGGTGACCAGCTTCTGCGCGCCGCCGACCGTGTGGCGGATGCTGGTGCAGGCCGACCTGAGCCGGCTGCGGACCCCGCCGCCGACGGTGGTCGGCGCCGGCGAACCGCTCAACCCGGAGGTCATCGAGCAGGTGCGGCGGGCGTGGGGCGTCACCATCCGGGACGGGTTCGGGCAGACCGAGACGACCGTGCAGATCGCCAACACCCCCGGGCAGGTGGTCAAGCCCGGATCGATGGGGCGGGCCACACCCGGATACCGGGTGGTCCTGGTCGACCCGGCCACCGGCAAGCCGGCCGACGAGGGAGAGATCTGCCTGGACCTGGCGGAGCGGCCGCTCGGGCTGATGACCGGATACCGGGGCGACCCGGACCGCAACGCCGAGGTGACGGCGGGCGGTTACTACCACACGGGCGACATCGGATCGCGTGACGCGGACGGCTACATCACCTATGTGGGGCGGATGGACGACGTCTTCAAGGCGTCCGACTACCGGATCTCGCCGTTCGAGCTGGAGAGCGTGCTGATCGAGCACGAAGCGGTGGCGGAGGCGGCGGTCGTGCCGGCGCCGGACCCGGTGCGGCTGGCGGTGCCCAAGGCCTACGTCGTGCTGGCCGAGGGGTGGGAGCCGACCGCGGAGACGGCCCGGGCGATCCTGCGGCACTGCCGGGAGAACCTGGCGCCGTACAAGCGGGTGCGCCGCATCGAGTTCACCGCGCTGCCCAAGACGATCTCCGGCAAGATCCGCCGGGTGGAGCTGCGGGAGCGTGAGGAGGCCGGGGCGTGCCCCGGCGAGTTCCGCGAGGACTAGGCCAGCAGGATCGGGTTGGTCAGGGCCAGCATGTGCCCGCCGGGGGCCCGGACCTCGGCGCGGACGAAAGCCGATTCCGCGGCCGTGGTGCGCCACTGCACCGTGCCCGCCTCGGCCTGGTGTGCGCGGCCGCGATCGGTGTGGAAGGTGACCGTGCCCGCTGCGGTCTGGTGTGCGCGACCGCGATCGGTGTGGAAGGTGACCGTGCTCGCTGCGGCTTGGTGTGCGCGACCGCGATCGGTGTGGAGGGTGACCGTGCCCGCCGGGACCCCGCTGACCTCCAGCCGGATGATGGCGTCGCGGCCGCCGGTCTCCAGACGCTGCCCGATGCCCGCCGTCCGGGTCGTGCCGTCGGCGGCTGCCGCCTCGGCGGTGAAGGAGAGCCGCACCTCGCTCGATCCGGCGATCCAGCAGTGTCCGGCCCGGACGCCGGCCAGCACTCCACCGGCGTCGCCGGCCAGTACGACCGTCTGCGGGGTGCCGAGCTGGCCGCGCAGGTGAACGTCGCTGTTGCCGACCGCGGGCAGCCACCGGCCGCGGTGCACGCCCACCGCCAGGCTGCGGCCCCACTCCGCCAGGGCGGCTTCGTTGTCGGCGTTCCACGGCAGATCGGACGCCCACAATCCGTTCCACACCTCCACGGCGTCGAACCCGTCGAGGGCGAACATGAAGGTGCCCGACGGGTAGGGCGCGTGCGGATGCGCCACCACGCACAGCCCACCAGCGTCGTGCACCTGCTGCACGGCCCGATCGATGAGGTCGTCGCGGACGCCGTACCGCCAGTCGGCGACCTGGCCCGGCGGCAGGCCCAGCGCCAGCCAGTGCCCGTTCGCGGTGACGACCTCCTGCCCGGGGATCACCGTCAGATCGTCCCCGGCCGCCTTCGCCCACGCCGGATAGGTGTCCACGGTGTTGTGCTCGGTGACGGCGATGAAGTCCAGCCCCGCCTCGCGGGCCGCCGCCACCACTTCCTCCGGCGTCAGCTCACCCCCGTGGGAGCGCAACGAGTGCACATGAAGGTCGCCCCGCAACCACCGCAGCCCAGCCATGCAGGCATGGTAGTGACCTTCACGTGCTCGAGCTCTGTCACCGGCCGCCGACCGTGGCGCAGTCGGCCACCGCCCCACCGCCCACCCGGCTGACCACCAGAGCTGTCTCCACGCCCCACAACGACCCTCAGACCCAGCCGTCCGGTCCGGCTGACGTTCAGGGCTGCTCCACCCACCCCGAAACAGCACCCACAGCCAGCCACCGGCCCCAGCTGACCGCCCGCGCCGCCTCGGCCGGCCGACACAACACCCGGGCGCAGCCGAACCAACCGGCTGACCGCCAGCGCCGCCTCAAGCCGGCGAACACAACACCCCGGCGCAGCCGAACCAACCGGCTGACCGCCAGCGCCGCCTCAAGCCGGCCGACACAACACCCCGGCGCAGCCGAACCAACCGGCTGACCGCCAGCGCCGCCTCAAGCCGGCGAACACAACACCCCGGCGCAGCCGAACCAACCGGCTGGCCGCCAGCGCCGCCTCAAGCCGGCGAACACAACACCCGGGTGCAGCCGGGTCAACCGGCTGACCGCCCGCGTCGCCTTGGGCCGGCGAACACAACACCCGGGCGCAGCCGGGTCAACCGGCTGGCCGCCAGGGTCGGCTGCGCCGGGGAGCGGCGGATAGGGAGCGCCGGGCAGGCACCTCCGATGGCAGGAAGGGCGGGCGGCCGGTAACGGGTGGGGCGGGAGTGAAAATCGGAGGTTAGAGAGCACCGAATCGGGGTAGGCCGCGACCATCGAAGCCGGGACCCGAGTGTGGCCCGGACACGGGAGAGGACTCTGATGTCGCTGTTCACCCACCGTACGTTTGCGGTGTTCGCCCTGGTGATCGCGCTGCCGGCGGCGGTGCTGGCGGCCCGGGCCGGGCTCTCGCTGCTCGGCGCGTTCTTCGCGGTGCTGGCCGGCGCCGCCACCGTGCAGATCGCGGCGGTTCCGCGGTCGCGGGCCCGGATGTCGTCGCGCGAGCCCATGTGAGCCGGTTGTTTAGCCGGCGGCCAGGTGGCAAAGCTGGAAGGTCATGAAGTGGGGTTTCCGGGCGGCAGCGGCCGTCGCGAGTTCGGCGGTCGCCGCTGTCGCGGTGCGGGATCTGATGCAGCGCAACCACGCGCTGCTGCGTAACTTCCCGGTCGTCGGGCACGGGCGCTATCTGATCGAGGCGATCGGGCCGGAGCTGCGGCAGTACGTGGTGGCCGGCAACAACGAGGAGCGGCCGTTCACGCGCGATCAGCGGCGATGGGTCTACGCGTCGGCGAAGAAGGAGAACAACTACTTCGGGTTCGGCACCGACAACGACGTCGAGTACACGGCCGGCTATCCGATCATCAAGCACCGCACGTTCGGGCGGGCCGTGCCGCGGTCCGCGCCGGCGGCCGGCTACGAGGCCTACGTGCCCTGCGCGAAGGTGCTGGGAGCCGCGCGCGGGCGGGCCAAGGCGTTCCGGCCCGAGTCGGTCGTGAACATCTCCGGCATGAGTTTCGGGTCGCTGTCCGGGCGGGCCGTGGAGGCCCTCAACCGGGGCGCGGCGCTGGCCGGCTGCCTGCACAACACCGGCGAGGGCGCGCTGTCGCCCTACCACCGCAACGGCGGCGACCTGGTGCTGCAGATCGGCACCGCCTACTTCGGCTGCCGCGACGAGCACGGTCGGTTCGACCTGCGGCGCCTCAAGGACCTGGTGGCGTCGGCCCCGATCAGGGCGCTGGAGATCAAGCTCAGCCAGGGCGCCAAGCCGAGCCTGGGCGGGCTGCTGCCGGCCGCCAAGGTGTCGGCGGAGATCGCGGCCACCCGCGGCATCCCGCAGGGCGTCGACTGTGTGAGCCCGTCGCGGCACGCCGAGTTCTGCGACACCGACAGCCTGCTCGACTGGGTGGAGCTGCTGGCCACCGAGACCGGCCTGCCGGTCGGCATCAAGTCCGCGGTCGGTGACCTGGAGTTCTGGGACGAGCTGACCACCCTGATGGCGACCACCGGCCGCGGCGTCGACTTCGTGACGATCGACGGCGGCGAGGGCGGCACCGGCGCCGCTCCGCTGATCTTCACCGACACGGTGTCGCTGCCGTTCCAGGTGGGGTTCGCGCGGGTCTACCGGATGTTCGCCGAGCGCGGGCTGCACGAGAACGTGGTGTTCGTCGGCGCGGGCAAGCTGGGCCTGCCGGACAACGCGATCGTGGCGTTCGCGCTCGGCTGCGACATGGTCAACGTGGCCCGCGAGGCGATGCTGGCGATCGGCTGCATCCAGGCGCAGAAGTGCCACACCGACACCTGCCCGACCGGGGTCGCCACCCAGAACAGGTGGCTGACCCGCGGCCTGGACCCGGCGCTGAAGTCGGTGCGGGCGGCCAACTACATCAAGACGCTGCGGCGCGACCTGCTCAAGGTGGCCGAGGCGTGCGGTGTGGAGCATCCGGGACTGATCGACACCGCCTCGGTGGAGATCCTCGACGGACGGACCGCGGCCACCAGCCTGGACCGGGTCTACGACTACAAGCCTGGCTGGGGCCTGCCCTCGGCGGCGGACCGTGCGGCGATCATCGAGCTGATGACCGCGGGTGAACCGCAGGGCGGCAGCGCGCCACCGTCACCCACCGCGATGTCACGCTCGTAGATCATCGGTACGCTGGCCCGGATGAACACGCTGATCCGGGTCCTGCGACCGGCGGTCATGGTGTTCCCGCTGGTGGTGAACGTGACCGGCGGCAGCCACCCGTGGTGGCTGACCCTGTTCAGCCTGGCGGTCATCGTCGCGGCGCTCGTGCTGCGGCGGCGCTGGCCGGTCCCCACCGCGCTCGGCGTCCTGGCGGCCACCGCGGTCGACTGGCGCCTGTTCGTCGCCGTGCTGGTGCTGGCCTATCCGGCCGGCCGCCACCAGCCCCTCGGGCGGGCGGCGTCCGGCGGCTTCGCCGCCGTCCTGATCGCCGGCGCCGGCGCGCAGGTGCTGCAGAGCATCTATCTGTACGCGTCGCTGGTGTGGACCGCCGGCGCCATCGTGTTCGGCCTGTTCCCGGCACTGGTCGGGGCGTTCCGCCGGCTGCAGGCCGAGCTGGTCCGCGCCGGCTGGGAGCAGGCCGCCCAGCTCGAACGGGAGCAGCGGGTCGTCGCCGAACAGGCCCGCCTGCGGGAGCGGGCCCGCATCGCCCAGGACATGCACGACTCGCTGGGCCACGAGCTGAGCCTGGTCGCGTTGCGCGCCGGCGCCCTCGAACTCGCCGGCGACCTGCCCCCGCGGCACCGGGCGGCCGCCTCCGAGCTGCGCGCCGGGGTCACCACCGCGGCCGAGCGGCTCAGCGAGATCATCGGGCTGCTGCGCGACGAGGCCGACCCGGCGCCGCTGGACGCGGCCGGTTCGATCGCCGATCTGGTGGCCCGGGCGGCCGCCTCCGGTGTCCCGGTCGTGCTCGACGGCGAGCCCGGCGAGCTGGCGCCGATGCAGCACCGGGCCGCCTACCGGGTGGTGCAGGAGTCCCTGACGAACGCGGCCAAGCACGCGGTCGGCGCGCCGGTGCGGGTCCGGCTGGCACGCCACGACGACGAGCTGCTGGTCACGGTGCGCAACGAGGCGCCGGCCCGTCCGGCGGCGGCACCTCCCCCGTACGGTGGGCGGGGCCTGACCGGCCTGCGAGAGCGAGCCGGGCTGGCCGGTGGGGTGCTGCGTGCCGGCCCGCTGCCGGACGGCGGCTTCGAGGTGACCGCCCGGCTGCCGGTGCGCCCCGGTCCCCCGCTGCCCGCCGAC